>CAZJLQ010000021.1:0-10904 GCA_964546675.1 uncultured Synechococcus sp. | reverse complement strand
ATCACCGAGATCATCGAGATTCACGCCGTCCAGCACCTGGGCCCCCCCGGCTTCGAGAACAATTTCTGAAAGCTGGGTGTGCAGTTCTCGCTTACAGGCGTAACAACGGTCCTTGGGATTGCTTGTGTAGTCGGGGTCGTTCAGTTCACGGGTCGCGCATTCCCGATGGGGGATTCCAATCCAACGCGCCTGTGTTCGCGCTTCGTCCAGCAGGTGGGGGGCAAGCGCCGGTGAAACTCCCGTTACGGCAAAGGCAGCATCACCCTGCTGTTCGTAGGCGATCGCCGCCACCAGCGTGCTGTCCACCCCACCGGAATAGGCAACACAGATGGGATGGATCGCAGCCATCAATTGCCGAAGGCGGACAAGGAGATCCGCATCCTGTGGCGTCAGCGCCTCCTGCAGCCGAAACATCGGTGGGTGAAACGGAATGATCTAGGTAGGCTCCAACGGTAAGAGCTGCCTCCATGCCACGAAGCATCGGCATCGTCACGGCGGCTGACAGCCGCGAGCGCAGCCACGGACAGCTGCACATCTACGACGGTGAAGGAAAAGGCAAAAGCCAGGCTGCCCTTGGCGTTGTGCTCCGAACAATCGGCCTTGGGATCTGCGAACAACGCCGCACACGGGTGCTTCTGCTGCGTTTTCTGAAAGGGCCTGGGCGGGCCTACGACGAGGACGCGGCAATTGAAGCTCTCCAGCAGGGCTTCCCCCATCTGATCGACCACCTCCGCACAGGCCGCGCCGATCACTTCACGGCGGATGAGGCCACCCGCTTCGACAGGGAAGAAGCGGAACGGGGATGGGTGATCGCCAAGGGAGCGATCGCCAGTGCCCTCTATTCCGTTGTGGTGCTTGACGAACTCAATCCCGTTCTCGAGCTCGGACTGCTGGATGTGAATGACGTCGTCCGCACGTTGGCGAACCGTCCGGCGGGGATGGAAATCATCGTGACCGGTCGGGCGGCTCCGGCGGGCTTGATTCAAGGCGCCGACCTCCATTCAGAAATGCGAGCTCACCGTCGACCGGGCTTGGAGGATGAACGGGTTGTGTCCTTAACGCTGAGCAGCGGGATCGAGATCTACACCGGAGAGGGCAAAGGCAAATCCACAAGCGCACTCGGCAAAGCCCTGCAGGCCATCGGCCGTGGCATCAGCCAGGACAAAAGCCACCGCGTTCTGATTCTTCAGTGGCTGAAAGGGGGCTCGGGCTACACGGAGGACGCAGCCATCGCAGCACTACGAGAGAGCTATCCCCATCTGGTTGATCATCTGCGTTCCGGCCGCGATGCGATCGTCTGGCGAGGCCAGCAGGAACCGATCGACTACGTGGAAGCTGAACGTGCCTGGGAAATTGCCCGTGCCGCCATTTCAAGTGGTCTCTACAAGACCGTGATTCTCGATGAGCTGAACCCCACGGTGGATCTTGAACTGCTGCCGGTGGAACCGATCGTTCAAACCCTTCTGCGGAAACCGGCGGAAACAGAAGTGATCATCACTGGGCGCTGCAAAAATCCGCCCGCCTATTTCGATCTGGCGAGCATCCATTCGGAGATGGTGTGCCACAAGCACTACGCCGAGCAGGGTGTGGACCTGAAGCGCGGGGTGGACTACTAGGACTTCAATAGCGCGCCATCGATGGATCCACCTGCTCAGCCCAGGCATCGATGCCACCTGCGACATTGATGGCCGAAAGGCCGTGTTCAGCCAAGGCTTCTGCCGCGCGAGCAGACCGTCCGCCCATCTTGCAATGGACAAACAAACGTTTGCCCCGAGTTAGCTCGCGCAGCTGCTCGACGGCTTCGCCGCTCTGAATGGTGGCCAGGGGAATCAGATGGCTCCCGGCAATCACAGCGACCTCTGCTTCAGCGGGATTACGCACATCAACCAGCACCACATCACTGGCATCGGAATCCAACAACGACTTCAGTTCAGCAACAGTGATGCTGTCCATCAGAGGGGGCTCCGGGCGGCAGAACAGGCTGTAGTCAATCAGGTTCTGGATGGCGGGGCGATCGGGATCCTTCTGGAGCTTGAGTTCTCTGAAACGCATCGATAGAGCGTCCACCACCAGCAATCGACCATCCAGGCAATCACCAATGCCCGTGATCAGCTTGATCACCTCGGTGGCCTGAAGCAGGCCGACCAAACCAGGCATCACTCCCATCACTCCCGCTTCCGAACAGGAGGGCACGTCTCCATGGGGAGGAGGCTCCGGCAGCAGGTCGCGATAGTTAGGACTCTCCGGAGTTCGGTTGAAAACGCTGACCTGACCGTCAAATCGCTGGACCGATCCATAGACCAGTGGCTTGCCGCACAACACGCATGCGTCGTTGATCAGATAGCGGCTTGGAAAATTGTCAGTTCCATCGCAAACCACGTCGTAGGAACCGACCAAATCCAAGGCGTTGTCGATGGTGAGCATGTGGTCATGGACGTCGACATGGCAATGGGGGTTAAGGCCCTGGATCCGAGCCGCCGCCGACCGTGCCTTGGACTGTCCAATCCAATCGGATGAATGAATCACCTGCCGCTGGAGATTGGAGACATCAACGTGATCGCCATCCACGATGCCGAGACGCCCGATACCTGCCGCCGCCAGATAGAGCAACAGTGGAGACCCGAGCCCACCGGTGCCAATACAGAGAACGGATGCCGCCTTCAACCGTTTCTGACCGGCCAGTCCAACCTCCGGAAGAATCAGGTGGCGTGCATAACGTTCACGTTCCGCAGGGTTCAAATCGGGAGAGTCCAGTGCTGAAGTCATGACGGACGCTCCGACCTGATCTCATCCTTCAGTGTGTCCTGCACCGTGATGGGGACAAGTTCGGTGCTTCGATCGAAACGGAGCCACCAGGCCCTCAGGTCGCCATGGACGCCAAGGATCACCATCAGGTGGTCCACCAAGCCAAGTCGGCGGTCATGGAATGAGGGATAGGCCTCCGAGTCGGGATGGCCATGGGCGACTCCGATCACCCGTTCGCCCCTGGCTCGGGCCCACCGCTGGGCTGCCAGCTGTTCGCGCGGATCCAGGGCAAAGCGACTGCGACGCGACGTTGGGGGATGCCAGATATTGCAGCAAGGCCACACGCTGCTGAGACGCCAGACATCCCCCTTCAACGGATGGCCGAGAAGCAAAGCGCAACCTTCTTGGGGAGCTGTGCAGCGAATCGTGTGCTCGAGAACCGTGAGACATTGATGATTCATCCACAGCAGAGATGGCGAGAAGGCCTTCTCACCGATACGCTCTGCGCACGTTGTTAAGGAACTCTTCCGTCCCAATGAGTGACGCCACCACTGAAGTAAAGGATGCACCAACCGGCCAGGCCTGGACGGCCGATGTCGGATCTTCTTCCCCAAAAGGCGAAGACACCGCATCCTTTACGGAGCGCTACAGCGAAGTGCTTGGGAAAGTGAATGAAACTCTTGACAAGGTCGACTGGACCCAAATGGGTCGGATCGGCAAGATTGTCGGCATCTTCGCTGCTGTCATCGTTGCTCAGATCCTGATCAAAGGCATTCTGGACACCATCAATCTTCTGCCGGTCGTCCCCGGTCTGCTTGAACTGCTGGGAGTCGTCGTCGTGGGTCAATGGAGCTGGAAAAATCTGACCACCAGTGAGAAGCGCACCGCTCTGGTTCAGAAAGTGCAGTCCCTGCGTCAGGAATATCTGGGCTGATCTGATCGGAGATTTCGATTCAGATCAATTGACGGGCCAGTCTCTTGAGGCTGGCCTCACTTTGATTGCAATAACTTCCTCCAAACAAATTTGCGTGGTTGAGAAGGTGATAGAGGTTGTAAATCTCGACTCTGTCCTCAGCACCCGGCTTCATGGGACATACGGATTGATAACCACGTCTAAAAGCTTCAGAGAATCCCCCAAATAGGCAGGTCATCGCCAGATCGACTTCTGGATCAGCCCACCAGGACGCTGGGTCGTAGATCGTTGCTCGTCCGTCCGTAAGAACCCCGGCATTTCCTCCCCAGAGGTCACCGTGAACAAGGCTGGGGTTCACCTCAAGCCCGTTCAACACATCCTCCAGGCGCTGCATTAGCTGATCTGTGCCAGCTGAGATCAACCCCCGACCCACGGCAAGATCCAACTGAGGTCTGAGACGGAGCTCCACAAAACACGTCCCCCAGTTGGGTCTCCAGCCACCGGGCTGAGGGCCTGCGCCGATGTATCCATCCCGACCCCAACCAAACCCTTCACTCGAACACTCCGCTGAGTGTTGATGCAAAAACGCGAGTCCACGTCCAAGGCTGGTCTGGTCACCTCCACCCAGATCCAACCAAGGCAGCAGCAGAACGGCGCCGTTCTGTGACGTCAGCAATGCAAGCGGACGTGGAACCACAAGCAGTTCGGCATCGGCGTGAAGATGCAGCGCTTCAAGCGCCTCCGCTTCCACCTCGAACAGATCCAACGCATCACGAGCTCCAGACTTGGCAAACAGCTGCTGGCCGTCGGAGAGCCTGAGCCGCCAGGCCTGATGGATACAGCCGCCACCAACTGGATCGCTGGAGACAATCGTCGCCCCTTCCAGCGGTCCATCGGAGCTGGTTAAGACCTGCCGCAGGCGTGCATCCATCCGCAGGGAAACGGGAGCTGTTGCCAGCATGGCCTGATCGCAACACCCCTCTTGAATTCGTCCAGCGTGATCGTGATCGGCGGCGGCATCGCCGGTCTTACCGCCGCGGCGCTGCTGGCCCATGAAGGGGTGCCCGTCACCCTATTGGAGGCACACCGCCAACCAGGTGGATGTGCTGGAACCTTCCGTCGCGGCCCATGGACTTTTGATGTGGGTGCCACCCAGGTGGCCGGACTGGAACCTGGGGGCAGCCATGCCCGCCTGTTGAAACATTTGGCGCTGCCTCTTCCGACGGCGGAGATCCTCGATCCAGGTTGTGTGGTCGATCTGGCTGACGGCTCACCATCCGTGAAGCTCTGGCATGACCCGGAACGCTGGCGGAAAGAACGCCAAGAGCAGTTTCCAGGCAGCGAACGGTTCTGGACGCTTTGCGCGGCAATTCATCAGAGCAACTGGGCCTTCGCTGGTCGCGATCCAGTTGTCACACCGCGATCTGCCTGGGATTTGCGGGAGCTGATTCGCGCCCTAAGACCATCGACGATTTTCTCCGGACTGCTCAGTGGCATGACGATCGCTGATCTTCAGCAGCTTTGCGGCTGCGGGACCGATCTGCGGCTGCGACGGTTCCTGGATCTGCAGCTCAAGCTGTATTCCCAGGAACCTGCAGATCGCACCGCCGCGCTTTACGGAGCCACGGTCCTTCAGATGGCGCAAGCACCGCTCGGGCTTTGGCATCTGCATGGCTCGATGCAGATCCTGAGCGATCAACTGGTCGATGCGATGCAACGGGATGGCGGGGTTTTGAAGCTTCAGAAACGCGTGACCCGCCTTGAGCGACAGGCAACCGGCTGGATCGTTGAGGCGAAGGATGTAAATGGGTCAACCAGCACTTTTGAAGCTGGAGATGTGATCTGCAGCCTCCCGCCTCAGTGCTTGCTCGATCTGATGCCGCGAGATCTACCAGATGGATACCGCAACCGCTTGCAGAATCTCCCCGAGCCAAGTGGTGCCCTGGTTCTTTACGGCGTCCTGCCCAGAGATGTTCTTCCGGAGGGCTGCCCTGGACATCTGCAACACAGCTGGCGAAGCAACAGTTCGCTGTTTCTCTCGATCAGCAGGGATGGAGACGGCAGAGCACCGCTGGGGCAAGCCACACTGATCGCCAGCGTGTTCACGCCAACCGGCGACTGGTGCCGTCTGCCCGAGACGGAATATCAACAGCGCAAACGCGCAGAACTGCATGCCATCCAGCAGGAGCTGAACACCTGGCTGGGTCTTCCACCTTCAGCCTGGATCCACGCGGAGCTCGCAACGCCCCGGGGATTTGCCGGCTGGACCGGACGGCCCCGCGGCATGGTTGGCGGATTGGGGCAACACCCAAGCCGCTTCGGGCCCTTCGGCCTCGCTAGCCGCACCCCACTGGAAGGACTTTGGTTGTGCGGCGACAGCCTGCACCCGGGGGAGGGGACAGCTGGCGTCAGCCTCTCAGCACTGAACGCCACGCGTCAGCTGCTGGCTGAACGGGGCCAGGAGCTGCGGGTGGAAAGCTGAGCGGAATTCAAAGTTCAAGGTCCGGCCGGGTCTGCCGTACCGCTCTCGTCGCAGGAGGGGTCGCTTGCCGGTGAAGCAAGAAAAGGAGGGCGAAGTGCTTGCGTTCGTTTCAGCTCCTCTTCCAGTTGCTGCCAGTTCCTGTTCAGAACGGCCTCCTCCAATTGCTCAAGACTCCAGCGGTAAGCGGCCAGACCGCGCAAGACCGCATCAGTGTTGCTGGAGGCCATTGCCACTCCAAGCGCGGGATTACCAGCACCAACCCGGCTTGTATCGGCAAAACCGCTGGATGCCAGCCGCATGGCCAGCTGCCGGATCGCCGGATCTCTTTCCTCCCCGACCGCCCGCAGCAGAGCGGCGCTGACCAGGACCGGAAGGTGGGAAATCAACGCAACAGCCTGGTCATGCTGAGCCGCATCGGCCGTTAGCCACTGACCACCAAGGCTTTTGGCGAGTTGCTCAATCTGTTCAAGAGCAGCGGAATCCGTGCTGCTGTTCGGCGTTGCAATCCAAGGGCGTCCCTGAAACAGGCCATGAAGACCTGCCTCCACGCCAGCTTCAGCAGTTCCTGCCATCGGATGGCTGGGCACAAAGCGTGGATGAAGCCTGCCCCAGACATCCAGAACCGGCTGCTTGACCGAGCCCACATCCGTGACCACCGCAACGGGAGGGAGAGCTGCAATCAGAGAGGGATCTGGATGGAGCAACAACGGAATCGGCAACGCCAAGACCACCAGCTCACAATCAGCAAGGCAGGCAGGGTCGGTGCTCACCTGGGTCACCAGGTTGCGAGCCAGCGCCCGCTCAGCCGTCGCCTGCCGGTGAACCAATCCCTGGACGTGCCAACCCTGAGACTGCAGGTCGAGGCCGATGGATCCCCCGATCAACCCCAGCCCCACAACCCCTACCTTCCGCGGCTGTGGGTCCATGTCACCGCTGTTGCACTGCATCCATGTTGATCGATGGATTGCGATGAACGATTCCCGGGTTCAACTCTGCTTAAGGTGCCCGGATGCTTGAAGCGCAGGCTCACCTCCAGCTCAAGACACTGCTGCGGCAGGGGGCCTCGGACTGGCCCCATCATTTGACGCTGAGCCGTCTGGTGGGCCGAAGCCTGCGGCGACGGGACAGCACCCTGATCCACCTCGCCCCCTGCAGTCATGAGCGTTGGTGGCTCGGACTGCTGGTGCCGCTCTGCCTTGGCACCCGAGAGATCGCCCTCGTTATCAACGCCAAGCAGCGTCGCCATCTGCAACAGGTTGAGCTGCCAAAGCTCCATGCTCTGGGCTTTCGCCTTCCTTGTTGGGAAGGCCCTCAAGCCCCAGGCGATCAGACCCTCTGGTTGATGAATACGGCGGAACTGGTTGAGGCCCACCGCAACAACCGCCTTGGGCAACGGCAGCTCCTCCTTCCCCAGGCGGATCAACTGACCCGCCGACTCCGGCGCGACATGGCGATCCGAATTCGATCCTCGGACTGGGAAAAACTGAGACGGGCCCATCCAGAGGCCGATCAGGCTCTCCAGCAGATTCACGACCGCCTGACCCGCCGGCTATTTGCTCAGGCGTCGCGCGTCGATGCCCAAATGCGACTGGATGGCGGAGACCCCCAGGCTCTGCGCGATCTACTGCGGGTGATCGGACACTGCCCAGAACCCTGGGGAGCGTTGCTGAACGCTGATCCCAGGCAATGGGCCAGCTGGGCGGAGCTGGACCACAGCCTCCTTCAATGGACCTGGCACCTGGAGCCCCTTGAACCCTTGCCGCTGCTACCAGGACTTCTGAGCGACAGACCTGCACTGCTGCTCAACAGCATTGGCGACACCAATCGGCTCCAGAGCGAACTCAAAGAGGCTGGTTTTCATGCAGATGTGAGTGCCAGCCTGAAAGAGCCGGATCTTGAGGAACCGCTGCCCCTTTATGCACCCCGGCGCCAACCGCTTCCCAATACGGAGGTTTTCGCAACCCATCTGCTGGAGCAAAGCCGAAGGCTGATCCTTGGCCGTGCAGGACTGACGATGCTTCTGCTCGATGACCGTGATCTGCGACGACGCCTCACCAGCGCACTGGCCGGTGAATTCGGCAGTCGAGTGGTGGAGGAATCCACGGCTCCTGAGGTGAATGGTGTGATCAGCGCGCGCTGGAGCTGGTGGCTCCAGCACCAGGATCGACTGCCCGAGCTGGATCAACTCATTGTTGGATTGCTTCCAATCGCGAGCCTGGAATGCCCCCTGACCTCAGCCAGGGTGGAGATCATGAAACAACAGGGTCGCGATTGGTTTCGCACCCTGTTGTTACCCGAAGCACTGAGCCTGCTTCCGGCGGCCATGGCACCGCTCCGACGCAGTGGAGGACGGCTCGCTGTTCTGGACGGCCGCATCCGGGGAAGGGGCTGGGGAGAGCAGGTGCTTCGGCGCCTCGAGCCCTGGGTTCCTCTTCAGAGACTCCTGCCGGACTGATCGGTTCAGGACTGATCGGTCCGGTGCTGATCAGTTCGGGGCTGGCTGTTTGGTCCGAGTCTGATTGGCCCGGAGCTGATCGAGCTCTTTAGCCTGAATGAACTAGATCACCTGATCGAATGGGAGAAGCTCGTCGTCGTGCAGCTCAGGGGCTGCCACCCCGCCAACCCAAGCCGAGCCAGTCGAAGGACACCTCCCCACGGATCGTCTCCTGGTTGCCCCTGACTCAGAAACAATCCGAGCAATTCATGGCCTTGACAACACGGGGGGCCTGGATCGGCATTTCAGGGCTCGTGGTGTTCTGGATCACGGTGCGCTTTGTCGGTCCGGCCGCCGGATGGTGGACCCTGGCGGACACACCCTGAACACGGATTGTGAAGAAAACCTTTAAGGTCTTTTCAGAGCGATATTCGTAATGTTTTTGCGGCTGGCCGAGCAGTACAGATCCCTCGTCCAGGATCTTGTCATGAGCCTTCAGGCCCTTACAGACAGCCTCCAGGCTCGTGGTGTCACAGCAACCTGTTACGTCTGTGGAGATGATCAACACCACCAGGGTGCTTCATTCGTTGCAGATCTAGGAGACGCTCATATGGTTCGTTTCCGCGTTTCTGATTTTGGGATCAGCTGGGTTGAGTCCAGGGACGGTCGTGAGCTGGTGAAGCTGGAAGGAGCAGACGCCATCCAGGAACTGCAGCGGATGGCGACTGCGCTGCAACAGAGCAGGGAGGACCTTGTCTTATCAAGCATTTCCTCCCCTGTTCAAGCTCCAGTTAGCACTGAGGCCTGACCATCAGGCCGCAGCGCCGGATTCCTTCTTGCCTCCAACAACAGGCTTTTCAGCATTACCCCTTGCTGCTGCTGCAAGGGGTTTCATCGAATTGGCTTTCACTTCAGAACCCTCAGTGAGTTTCTGACGGACAAGCGTTTCGATCGTTGCCGCCGTATCAGGGTTTTCCTCCATCCACGTAATGGTGTTGTCACGACCCTGGCCGATGTTGTCGCCCTCGTAGCTGTACCAGGCTCCTTTCCTCACCACCACGCCAGTTTCCTCCGCCAGATCGAGGAGACAGCCCAGCGTGCTGATCCCCCGCCCGAACAGGATGTCGAACTCGGCAATGCGGAAGGGAGGTGCCACTTTGTTCTTGGCAACTTTGACCTTGGCCCGGATCCCGAATTCCTCCGTTCCTTTCTTCAGCGTTTGGATGCGACGAATATCGAGCCGCACAGAGGCGTAGAACTTCAGAGCGTTGCCACCCGTTGTGGTCTCTGGGTTGCCGTAGGTAACACCAATCTTGAGGCGCAACTGGTTGAGAAAGATCACCGTGCACCCGGACTTTCCGATGTTGCCGGTGATCTTGCGCATCGCCTGGCTCATAAGCCTGGCCTGGCTACCCACCGCCAGATCACCCATCTCACCCTCGATCTCCGCACGGGGTGTCAGCGCAGCCACCGAATCGACCACAACGATGTCGACAGCGGCGGAGCGCACCAGCTGGTCGACGATCTCCAACGCCATTTCACCGGTATCTGGCTGAGAGACCAGCAGATTCTCGACATCCACCCCGAGCGACGCGGCATAAACCGGATCGAGAGCATGTTCTGCATCGACGAAGGCAGCCACACCACCACGCTTCTGAACCTCTGCAATGGCGTGAAGGGTGAGGGTGGTCTTACCCGAGCTCTCCGGGCCATAGATCTCGACCACACGACCCTTGGGATAGCCGCCACCAAGGGCCAAATCAAGGGTGAGAGCTCCGGTGGAGATGGTCTCCACCCGCATCCTGGAGGCATCTCCAAGACGCATGATCGAGCCCTTCCCGAAATTGCGCTCGATCTGACCGAGAACAAGATTCAGGGCTTTGTCGCGCTCACCGGATGAACGAGGATCGGAGCCGGGAGCGGTGGATTTCATCTCTGCAGGCATGGAAGCAACCTGAAGCTAAGGAACGAGAGATCCAATGCCACAGGAGCGGCGAATCGTCTCATGTAGTACAGACGTACCCTAACGAATCAAGGCCATTGCGCCAAGGGTGCCGACAGGCCATCGAGGTCAAGACGATGAATCCCTGCGGGAAGCCCGGCCCAGTCTGAAGGCTTGAGATATCCCCAGGCGACCAGCAAACAAGACAGAGCCTCCAGTCCTGGCGTCTGGCGCACCAGCTCAAGGGTGGCGCGGCGGTCCTCAACGAACGCGCGAAGGGAACGGCTCTGCATCAGCCGGCGCAGAACATCCGGCTTGGCACCTGCCTCGCGACCGGCCAGGTGCCAGGGATTGAGTCCCATCGACTCAACCAACTCTGCCGTGAAAG
>CAZJLQ010000020.1:0-10959 GCA_964546675.1 uncultured Synechococcus sp. | reverse complement strand
ATTCGTGGTGTTATCTGATTTAAAGACATGCAGAATCGAAGAATATCCATTTTTGGCGATCTCAGTTGTGCCGGTCAGTCCGCCACCATCTGATGTCTGATCGAGATCGTTGCTGCTGATGCCTGGACCGCTTAGTTTCCAATCAAGTATTTCACCAGGCAGAGAATCGGAATCAATACGCGTCGAGACTTGTTCTCCGCGCTGGTATTCGCTTCGGCTTGGCGAAAGAGTAAACCAACTCCCACCCAAGACTCCACCACCCCACTGTTGCTGTTTACCACTGGGATTGGCGGAATTTGTTGGACTTACACCAGGTGTTTGAATTGAAGTGTCTAAAATCGGTACTTTCGTGAAAGCAACTTGCTTTTTGAATTTCTTGTCGCGATAGAGTGAAATCTCAAGCTCTTCAACACCCTCGGTTTTATTATCATTGCGAAGCAAATGGGGGATAAACGCAGCGCCATTACTGTTGATCACAACTTCACCTGACGTTCTCGCATAAGAAAGATCAAAATCGTTCTTATCAATCCCCTTTCCGGCAACCTTATAGTACAAAACAGTCCCACCCTTATTATTAGAGTCAATTCTGGTTCGAGTTGATGTGTTCTCTTTTATATCTGTGCGACTCGGAGATAGCGTGAACCAAGTTCCCTTGTCGTCCTTGTCACTCCAAACAGGCTGATTAGCAGAAGGCTGTTTCGATTTTGTTGGACCTTGTTCCGGCGTCTCAATAGAAGTATCATCAATAGGGATTGAAACAGAATTCAGCTTCTTCTTGTATGCTTGATCCTTATAAATGGTGATTGTTACTTCCTCTTGACCTTCTGTTTTATTATCAGCTCGAACCATAAGTGGAATTTGAGCTGATCCGCTGGGAGCAATTTTCGCCTTTCCACTCATGCGTGCATAGGACAAATCAAAGTCGTTTTGATCAATACCTTTGCCACTCAATTTGTAGTAGACAGTCTCTCCCACGTCTCCATTATGTATGACACATTGAACAGCCACATTTTCTTTGACGTGCGTCCGAGCCGAATTAAAGGCCCATGGTTTACCGGGTTCACTGTTTGGATCATTATATTTAGCAATGACCTCAATCGATTCCGATGCAAGTTCAGTTTTAAATTTTGAATCTAAAAAATAACTTACTTCAAGTGAAGCATTTTGTGTTTTATCATTATTAGGAGCAATTTCAAAAATGTGTTTGTAAGACCCATCCTTTTTAAGTGTTGCTTGCCCCTGAAGTTTTCCCCCTTCCACATCTGCTTGCGAGATATCCTCTCCAGACAGGCGCCAGTACACATCATCCCCTGCATAGGCAGACGATGACTCGAGCATGGATTTGAATGAACGGCCCTGCTTCACTGAATCTTTATTGAGTGTCAGCTGAAAGTCGTTGAGAGGTTGTTTTTGGTTCGCCATTGAGATGCAGAAATGAAACTATTTAGTCGATTTAATCCAGCAAAGCGGGCTGAATACTCTGACCGATGGAGGGGCCTTCTCAAGGATACATTGATCATCGCTGCTCTGCCTGCAGAGTGCATCCCCCATTCGGGGGATTGAACTGGAGCCTCTTCCTCCCATTTTCAAGAGGAATCTCTGGACCGACTCATTGAAAAACGATTTTGGACTACTACAGAGCCAAAGGCAGGTCAAAGCATTGGTCAAAACACTCATCAAACGCTCAGACTGATCGAGTATGTGCAGTCAGATTGGCCTCAGGATTAGGAATAACTCTCCATTTTGGTGTTTGAACAAAGATATGTTGACTCCGCTTTATTGTTTTAACTTCCGAGTGATTTGCTGCCTTTGCTCGATTAATTCGCTCAGTAGAGCCTGAACGCTTACGGCATGGATTTCGGCCTTCCCTGCCATAATATCTCTAATATTAAGCGAGCGCTGGTAATTTTCCTCTTGGATGAAAGATGTAATCTCAGCTTCGTTCTTTAGGAAAGCGGATCCAGGAACTTCAAAGCATGCACTGAATGAAAGGCGGAAGCGTTTGCAATACTCTTGATTCGCTTTTTGGAAGAGCGAAAGATAAGCTGTTCTCAGCTTTGCCGTAAATATGGCATTGATTTCTGGAACGCGTCTTGGCAGTTTTGTACTGAGTCGCCTTAAAAGTTCATTGTTACTATGCGGGGTGATCGGGAATGCACTGTTTTTACCGTAAAGAATCGAGTCGGCGACGGTTTCAGTGATGAACTCTGAAAAGGAGGAATTTTTAACCGGCTTACAACGGTTGATAAAGGCTTGCTTTAACTTCAAATCACAGATTTGATTGAAATGATGAAGTAATTCAGCAGGATCAGC
This sequence comes from uncultured Synechococcus sp., assembly GCA_964546675.1. GTDB lineage: Bacteria > Cyanobacteriota > Cyanobacteriia > PCC-6307 > Cyanobiaceae > Parasynechococcus. Next base: position 8,646 of record CAZJLQ010000020.1, on the reverse strand, counting down.
TCCGTTCGGGATTGGATTTGAGCAGAGTGTTGCGGGGAGAGAGCTGCCGCTGATTGCTGTGTTGTGATGCTGGTAGTGGGCATTCCAGTCAGGCCCCTGTTTTTTGATCAAGCACGTTATGAGCCAACGTTCATATCCGCTGAAGAGTTTCCAATCGCACTTCAACCCCTCAAAAACATGGTGACTTTGCTTGAGCTGATTCGAGTTTCGAAATGACCATTGGTTGAAGCTGGATCGGTGCCATTGGTCTTGCCGACGGGTGTAGCCAACGATCCGAACGGATTGAAAACCAAGGTCAGCTGCAATGTCGCAGATGTTGCGAACAGCGATATATTTCTCCTGGAGGAATTCATGGCTGACGACGAAGACATCTGTGTGCTTTTTCCGTTCAAACTGCTGCTTCGTGATTTCTAGGGCTTGAGGTTCAGATTGGTTAAGCCCAAGAATGACGCGTGGCTGAAGTTGTTGATAGCTGAGCTTGTGGCGGTGGGGTCGTCGTGCGGCCTTCCGCAGCATCGACTGAATGCTGCTGGACCCGCATTTCCCTGCGCCGATGTGGATGATCAGATGGCTCACAAGGCCTCAGGGCTCTCTGGAAAAATAATCGTGAGATGCGATGGGTTCGTGATGTCCGAAAGCTCCGGCACTGTGGCGACGTTCACTGTTCATGCCGAGTTCGAGGGAGAAACCCACCGTTTCAGCTGTCGGGCAGATCAAAGCGTGCTTCAGGCGGCTGAAGCCGCTGGGGTCGTGCTTCCCAGCTCCTGTTGTTCAGGGGTTTGCACCACCTGTGCGGCGGTGATCTCTGAAGGTGAGGTGGATCAGCCCGATGCGATGGGGGTCAAGGCTGATCTGCAGGAGAAAGGGTATGCACTGCTCTGTGTCGCTTTCCCCCGAGCCGATCTGACGCTGAAGGCGGGTCAGGAAGATGCGCTGTACGAAGCGCAGTTTGGTCAATACCAGAAATGAAGCTCAAGGCTCGCCGACTGGTCATTCCATGGCCCGACACCATCCCAGCCTCGGGCCTGAGATCCTGGGTCCTCGAGACGATTCAGATCCAGGCAGATCCCTTGCGTTGGGCCATTACCGCTGTCGAGCAGCCCGCCGATCGGTCCGAACGCCATGTGGTGGTTGAGGCTGTGTTGATCGCGTGAGTGCCGTTGTTGCCTCCACTGCATCCCTGCCCACCTTGATGGTGGTGCCCACCGGCATCGGTTGTGAAATCGGCGGTTTTGCGGGGGACGCCATGCCCAGTGCTCGGCTCCTGGCAGCGGCCACAGAGTGCTTGATCACCCATCCCAATGTGATGAACGCTGCGTCGCTGTATTGGAGCGACCACCGCATCCATTACCTCGAGGGATACGGACTGGATCGTTTCGCAGCAGGTGAGTGGGCGTTACGACCGGTTCGCATCCAGCGCATCGGATTGCTTCTGGACCTGGGCATCGAATCCGAGCTGCAACAGCGGCATCTTCAGGTCGCTGATGCCTGTCGAGCCGCCCTTGGACTGGACATCGGTCCCGTCGTGACGACCGATGTACCACTGGGAGTTCACCTTGAAAGAGGTGAGAGCGGTGCTAGCTGGGGCACGCTTGAGCGGCCTGATGCCCTGCTCCGTGCCGGAGAGCGATTAAAGGAGCATGGCGCCACAGCCATTGCTGTTGTCGCCAGATTTCCTGATGATCCTCACAGCGATGGTCTGGCCGCATACCGACACGGTGAGGGTGTGGATGCCCTCGCCGGCGCAGAAGCGGTGATCAGTCATTTGCTGGTGCGTCACCTCCAGATGCCTTGCGCGCATGCGCCTGCCCTTGATCCGTTACCCCTCGATCCGCAACTGGATCCGCGCGCTGCAAGTGAGGAGCTGGGGTACACATTCTTAGCCTGTGTGCTGGTAGGTCTGAGTCGGGCTCCTGATTTGCTTGGGGCTGACCAGCCGCAGCTCGGGGCAATCACAGCGGACCAGCTCGGCGCGGTTGTGGCTCCAGCGGGTGCCCTTGGGGGTGAAGCGGTGCTTGCGTGTCTGGAGCGACGGATCCCCTTGATCGCAGTGGAGAACGCTTCCGTACATTCCGTCACCACCCGTGCCCTTGGACTTCAGGATGGGGTTCTGCATGCGCGCAGTTATGCCGAGGCGGCTGGGCTGCTCCTGGCCGTGCGTGAAGGTTTGAGTCCGGGAGCATTGCAACGTCCATTAACAGCCTTGCAGCGGTTGTCCTGATGCCGGGTGGTTTCGGTCAAAACCAGGATCAGAGCCCATGCCCATGTGGTGAGGGCATCTACGGCAACTGCTGCGGCCCTTTGCATCGGGGTGAACAACGCTCAAGCACAGCCGAGCAGTTGATGCGTTCCCGTTATTCCGCATTCGTCAAAGAAAACGTGGATTATTTGATGGCCACCCATCTTGAGGAAGGCATCTCTGAAAAGGAACGACGCCGAGCGCTGCGGATCGCCTGCCGCCAGGTCCGCTGGACAGGGCTCAAGATTCTGGCAACCGAACGAGGTGGGTTGAATGATTGCGAAGGGGTTGTGCAATTTGAGGCTTGCCACAGCGGTGGAATCCTGCGAGAAACCTCTCTGTTTCAACGCCGCAGTGGACAGACAGAAGGAGATTGGCTGTATGTCAAGCCATTGAGTCTTGAACCAAAGTGATTGATTGGAGCCATTCGTTGAGCTTTGGTTACTGAGGATTCAGCTTGATTGCTGACAGCATTGTTGGGTCTCCAATCGTTCCACAGAAAAAAGAATTAAATGATAATGTAATTCTTTTTTCGCTACCGGAGTGAACCGAAACATCATGCTCGAGTGCTGATGGAAAGACAACCAACACTCCTGGATCAAGGCTGAGGGTTTGCTTGATCAGCAGATTTGAATCCATCGCGTCGGGGCATAACAAGGGCGGCAGTGAGTAAATCGACTTGACATAGAAATTGGTTTCAACATGACCCGCAAGAGAAAGCACACCGGACAAAATTGATAAGGGGTGGGTGTGCATTGCATGGTCATTGCCTTGACAAGAAACATTGACCCAACTTTGAGTGATTTCAAGCTGCTGAAAGTGCTTTGCACTCCATGAGATCTTGTCCCGCGTCACAGCAAGGCATTGATGCAACCAGCTGTGCAGCTCCAAAACGGGGGGATGCTCCTTGAGGAGATGGTGGTTCAAATCAATAAAAGAACCGGGATTTTGACCTCCCGTCCTCCGCTGCAAACGTGAACCATCAATCGTGTTTAGAGCCAACAAAAGATCAGCGATCAGATTGTCAGGCGCATCAAACTTGTAAAATTCCTGAGGGCAGATTTGGAGTTTATCTACCCGAAGGCTGGCATCTCGCTTTGATTCCACTTCGCAGTGATTCAATTATTCGGGCTTTGTTCCCCTGCGCTTGATGTCGAGTTTTGGATCCTCTCTTGAAAGCTTGCCTGGCGTGAATCGCTTGTTCGCAACCGCAGGACAAACAGTGCCACCATGCGGCGCCGCACCCTGGACGTCAGACAATTGATCTTGGTTGAGCTCCTCAGATTCCATCGGGTCATTCATGTTGATTTGCGGCGATTGATTGTGCCATTTTACTCGCCATATGAGCTTTTGTCTCTGGCATTCAGTTGAACGCTCTCAAGCAGATGTTTGGCTTGGTTTGCTCTGATCGCCAGGATCAGCATGATCGGAACATGGCCCAACTCCCAGCTTCAGCAGCGAAGAAGCCCATCTGAAAGACATGGCCTCAATCGTTTCCACACCGGCCAGGAGGCCGGCATCGTCTTGCCGAACGACGGCTTGGATCAACAAGCGCAGTGATGACCATTTTCGTTAGCTGGATTTTTTGCACATCAATAGCCTCCCGCCGTGCTTGAAAAACCTGAACATTTGATGCTTGTTCATTCGTTCTGCAGCGGAGGATCTCTCGCAATCAACACATTGAGAATCAACGCATGAAGTATCAACGCGTTGCGTTTGGTTTGAATCCAAGTCAACGGCCTATTGATGGCTCTTGGATTGCGTCTTGATTGCTTTGCTGAATTGCTTTGAAAGAACGTCCGAGCCCGGCCAGACACGTTGTCAACGCAAGCAGGCCATCGGGTGGCGTGGTGGTAAATCAAGAGCCTTGGCGACGCCTGGGTGGCACACGGCTCCTTGCACGGTGTTGAGTCCTGAGAGCAATTCCGGTCGTTCCGTCACCGCTTCTTCGAGGCCGCGGCCAGCGATGCCGAGGATGTACGGCAGCGTGACGCTTACCAACGCTTCGGTGGAGGTGAACGGCACGGCGCCGGGCATGTTGCCGACCGCGTAATGCTGCACACCAGCGATCGTCACGGTTGGATCGGTATGGGTGGTTTCACGACTGGTGGCGACGCAGCCGCCCTGGTCAATCGCCACGTCGACGATCACCGAACCTGGTTTCATCTGCTGCACCATGGCCTCATCAACGAGGGTGGGCGCCCTTCCTCCCGGCGTCAGCACAGCACCGATCAGCAGGTCTGCACTGGGCACCAACCGCTCGAGCAGCCCCCTGCTGCTAACAACGCTCATCAACCGGCCGCGCCGAGCCGCTTCCAGGCTGCGCAATCGCTCCGGTGAGCGATCCAGCAGCATCACCTCCGCATCCATGGCTGCCGCCAACCTCGCGGCGTTCCAACCGACTGTGCCGGCACCGAGCACCACCACCCGCGCCGGTTGGACACCCGTGCATCCCCCGATCAAAACGCCACGCCCGCCATGGGGGCGTTCAAGCAGGTGGGCCCCCACCTGGGCCGCAAGGCGGCCAGCGATTTCGCTCATTGGGGCCAACAGCGGGAGGCTGCCGCTTTCGAGCTGCACCGTTTCGTACGCAATCCCCGTTGTGCCTGCGGTGAGAAGGGCTTCACCCACGTGGGGGTAAGCCGCCAGGTGCAGGTAGGTGAACAGCACCATGTCGTCCCGCAGGAAGGCGAACTCACTCGCTTGTGGTTCCTTCACCTTCACCACGAGATGAGCGGCCCAGGCTTCCTCCCGGCTCACCACTTGGGCCCCTGCCGCAGCAAACGCGTCATCGCCGATGCCCGCACCGGCACCCGCTCCACTTTCAATCCGAATTTCCAATCCCTGGCTTGCGAGTTCACGCGTTGCATCGGGTGTCAGAGCGACCCTTTGCTCGTCGGCTTTGATTTCCCTTGGCACACCGATAGTGGCCATCGGGGCCGTGAGGACGGAGGCTGCCATCGGGCTTCGACCCTCACCTGAAGATCTCTTCAATCTGGCGCCGGGTCGCCGATGCCGCCAGAAAGATCACGCCGATGCAATCGGACGTCTCCAGCCGGTGCCGAAAGCTTGAGCGCTGACCTTGAGCAGGGGGGCTGCCTGGCGACGTTTGAATTCCGAACGCTGCACCAGTGTTTCCACCCGTTGAACCAGCGCGGGATCATGACCGTCGGCGATCAGGGCCAATCCGCTCTGCCGGCCTTCGATCAGCCGCTTCAGAATGCAATCAAGCTCGCCATAGTCCGGCAGGGAATCACTGTCTTTCTGATCAGGACGCAGTTCAGCACTGGGAGGTTTGTGGCGGATCGCCTGCCCCACCAGCTCTCCGTCTCCAGGCAGACCAAGCTCCTGTCGACAGGAACAGGCTTCATCACTGTCCAACCATTCGCAGAGAGCGAACACGGTTGTCTTGTAGAGATCGCCGATCACGGCTAATCCACCGTTCATATCCCCGTAGAGGGTGCAGTAACCCACCGCCAGCTCTGATTTATTGCCTGTGGTGAGCAGCAGCTGCCCCTGATGGTTGGCAACGGCCATGAGCAGTGTGCCGCGAATGCGCGACTGGAGGTTTTCGGCCGTCACCCCGTCAGGGATCTCACCGAGAGCTGGGCTCAGGGCCAGGTCATAGCTGTTCATCAGCCCATCGATCGGCACGGTGCGGGTCGTCACCTTTAGCCGCTGAGCCAGGGCCAGGGCATCGTCGATCGACCCACGGGAGCTCCAGGGGGATGGCATCAGCAGACCGGTCAACTGGTCCGGCCCGAGCGCTCCAGCAGCGATGACGGCCACCAGGGCTGAGTCGATTCCTCCACTGAGCCCGAGCAAGGCTTTCGTGAATCCACATTTCCCGGCGTAATCGCGGACACCGAGAACGAGGGTCCGAAACAGAGCCTCCAGAGGATCAACACGCGCCGACTGTGGCGTGGGGATGCCAGCAGCGCTCTCCCACACCATCTGCGATTCCCGGCAGGAGGGGAGTTCAAGTTGCAGCTCCCCATCGGCGGAGACCACGAAGCTGGAGCCGTCGAACACCAATTCGTCATTGCCTCCAACCTGATTCAGATAAATCAAGGGGCAATGGAGTCGTCGTGCGGCGGCGGCAGCCAGCTGCTGTCGTAACGCCGGCTTATCAGCATCAAAGGGAGACGCCGCGAGGTTGATGACCAGATCAGGCTGTTCTTGGACCAGCTGATCAATCGGGTCCGGGCCGAGCAGCCGCTCTCTCTGCAGATCATCGTCGACCCAGAGGTCTTCACAAATGGTCAAACCCAGCGTCTGACCTCCAGACAACCGAAGCAGGCTGGGGCCGGACCCCGGGCGGAAGTATCGCCGTTCATCAAAAACGTCGTAACTGGGAAGGAGTTGTTTGCGGGCTACACCCTTCCAGCCTTGCCTGCTGACGAGGGCAATGCCGTTGTGCAGGGCAGGAGCCCGATTGTCGTCAGCGGGCAGCACCACGCCCACGAGCACCTGGATGGAACCACCGAGCCTTGACGCCAGATCATCCAGCACGTGCTGCTGCAGTGCGATTCGGCTCGGCTGCAGCAGCAGATCCCGGGGCGGATAGCCCCATAGGGAGAGCTCCGGTGTAAGCAGGAGCGCAGCCTTGTCGGCCTCCGCCTGTTGTGCGGCGGCGAGAATCCGTTCGGCATTGCCGCGCAGATCCCCCACCACAGGGTTGAGCTGAGCGAGGGCGATACGCATCAGCAACGGCTGGGAGAGAGGCCATACAAATTGTGCTGGAGAAGCAGCGGCCAAATGCTCTCCGGCACTTGTGTTTGATCGGGCTTCAGCCTCAACTGGGAACTCGCGGCAGCAGGCAACTCCAGGTCCAGCACATCGATGCTGGCCCCGAGGCTCTGCAGTTGATCCACAGCGTTGGTGTTGAGAGGCCAGCCACGGCGGGGCGCGATGGCCAGCCGACACAGGGGCAGCCACAGTTCCGTCTGCTTCCAGTGCGGAATCTGCTCAGCCAGGTCACTGCCAACGACGAACACCAGTGTTTGGTCCGGCCAGAGCTGAGCCGCACGGTTCAGGGTGGTGATCGTGTGGGGACTGCTCAGATCCTGAACCAGGTTCAGGCGAACCTGATTGATCTGTTCGACCAAGGTCCCCAGCATTGTGCAGCGCAGATCCAGAGAGGCACCGTGCTGTTTCATCGGGTTGTCGCTTGCCCAGGTGACCACTCGCTCGTAGAGGGTGAGGAGTCCCTCCAAAAGGGCCTGATGCCCGCGCGTCGGTGGGTCGGCACTGGTGCCGAGCAGGGCGATCTGCGAGCCGCTCATCTAAGGCAGCAGCGGTTGCAACGTCACGCGACTGCGTTGCGGCCAACGCTTCAACCACTGCTGCACCACTGGATCACGCTTGGCCAGGCGCTGCAGCAGTGCTCCCGGTTGACCTCCCCTGTGGCGCAGCAGTTGTCTGGCCACAAGCCGTCCTGTGTGGCGGCTGGCATGAACGGCGAGTGCTGCCTGGGCCAAAGCCACCGGTGCTGCGGGGGCAAGGCTGCTGCCACCGCTCACGGGAACCAGGAGCAAAAGCAGTTGCTTGATCCCGCTGAGCCCGAGCTGCACGGCGCCAAGCAGGGCGTTGTGGCTAGAGAGCCGCGTCAAGAACTGCCGAGCCGCTGAAGGGGTCATGGTGATCCCATACAGACGACTCAATTGCAGGACCAGGGCGGTATCGCAGGCCATGCCTCCAGCAAGATCGAGGGCCAACAGGGGGTTGACCGCAACTCCAGTGGCTTTGACGGCCGCATAACGGCCGATGAGACCCTGGGCCCGATGGCGTTGCTGTTGCAGCCGAAGTTGCTGGCACGACCTCTGGAAATGGTCAGCCTGACGCAGGCTTTGCAACGCCAGCAGCAATTCTCCCTCCTGCTCCAGCTGCGGCAGGAGGGCGTGCTTGAGAGGCTGAATTCGAGCCTTGGCCGTGGTGCTCCGCACGCGACCATCGCTGCTGAGCACCGGCACCCTTGGGGCTGCTGCCACAGCCGTGAGGGGCAGTTTCATGGGCAGTCGAGAGCGGATGCTGTTCAGAAGATCCGGATGTTCAGCGTCGGGCCAGCGGTCGCATCGGTTGAGCACCAGATGGAGAGGTTTGCCGGTCGCGAGCAGCGTTTCCAACGCATCCTTGTCGGTGCGGCTGAGGTCACTGTCGATCACCAGCAGCACCAGATCGGCAGCCTGGGCCACCCGAGCCGCCAACCTGGCCCGCCCAGCAGCGTTGATTTCATCGATGCCTGGGGTATCCACCAACTCAAGCCTGTTCAAACCGGGAACCGTGACCGGCCACGTGACCGACTGCTGCCGACGCGTGCAGCCATGGGCCACATCGGTCGCCAGCAGATTGTTTCCGATCAGGGCGTTGATCAGGCTGGATTTTCCGACTCCCACCCGGCCGAAAAC
>CAZJLQ010000019.1:0-11306 GCA_964546675.1 uncultured Synechococcus sp. | reverse complement strand
AAGCCGAGCATCACGCTTCCCAAGGATGAACAGCGTTTCTCAGTCGGTCATCCCTCAATGAGGAATTACAACTGAGTTTCTGATTTAATCCGCAGTTCGCGATCGCCAGTACACCAGAACCTGCGCGATGATGACGGTCAACATCACCGGCAAGACAACGCAGAGCGCACCAAATCGAAACTCGTCCTGCCAGGACGCGAGTTCTGTTCTCGGCAAAACATTGTCTGTCAGATAAAGCACATAAACAATCAACAGAATTCCTCCTTCGATCCGGGAAATACTTCGCCTCGACCAGAAAATCGGCAGGCAGACCAATGTGGCGAACATCATCACCGGCAGATCTTCAGAAATCAATTCAGCACTCACCTGCAATCCAGCCTGACCACTGACCGCTGCTGAGGCACCGAGCACCATCAAAAGGTTGAGCAGACAACTGCCCACGACATTGCCTACGGCGAGATCCGTCCGTCCTTTCATGGTGGCGACAACGGACGTGATCAACTCAGGGGTCGATGTGCCGGTGGCGACGATCGTTAGACCGATCACGGCTTGCGGCACATTCAGAAACGCAGCTGCCCCACTGGCACCACTCACCAAAACCCTCGAGCCGATCACCAGAAGCGTGATGCCAATCACCAGTTGAACCAGGGCCACGGGCATGGCTCTTCCCATCAAGGGTGTGGTGCGTTCTTCGTCATCACCCAGCGTGTTGTTCGCGTGATGATCCTCGCGGGCGGATCGAACCTCCCAGGTGGTGTTGATCGCCAGACCGATCAACAACGCCACCCCGGCCTGCCAGGTCATGCGGCCGGCGGATGCCATCCCCCAAGCGGCGGACGAAATCGCCAGCAGAACAGGAACATCCCTGCGCACCAGTCGGTGCTCAACCTGAAGCGGCAGCACCAGAGCAGAGCAGCCCAGCACAACCAGAATGTTGAAAATGTTGCTGCCTACGACATTGCTGACGGCCAAGTCGTCAGCGTTTTGCACGATTGAACTGAGGCTCACAAACAGCTCCGGAGCGCTGGTGCCAAAGGCAACGACAGTGAGACCAATCACCAATTGAGGGATGCCGCAGATCGTGGCGATGGTCACCGACCCCTTGACGAACTGATCCCCACCCAGAAAAAGCAACAGAATCCCGCCGACAACCTCCAGGGCATAGATCAACATCTGGGGAGCCTCGGGCATCCGGCCGACGAAAGTTGAGATGAAACCAATTCTGCGCTGCCGGCTTCACGAGCCCTAAGGTTCACCCTCGGAACGGGTCCCGATCGGCTTTGCTGAACCGCATCAACACCAACAATCTCAAAGGAGATGCATTCGGAGGCCTGACGGCAGCTGTCATCGCTCTGCCGATGGCCCTCGCCTTCGGGATCGCTGTGGGCAATGCATCCGGCGTACCAGAAGCTGGCGCAGCGGCGGGCCTCTGGGGCGCTGTGATCATCGGTCTGGTGGCCTCACTGTTCGGAGGCACACCAACTTTGATCTCCGAACCCACCGGTCCAATGACCGTGGTGTTCACATCCGTGGTGATCAGCTTCGCCACCACAGCAGAAAGTCCAGGCCAAGCCCTGGCGATGGCGTTCACCGTTGGTGTTCTGGCCGGTGTCTTCCAGATTCTGTTCGGGCTGTTTCGGCTGGGCCGGTACATCACGATGATGCCCTACACGGTGATCTCGGGCTTCATGTCCGGCATCGGCATCATTCTGGTTCTGCTTCAGCTCGCTCCCTTCCTGGGCCAGGCCCCACCCCAGGGCGGGGTGATGGGAACCCTCAGCGAACTCCAGGGTTTGATCCAGGGGACTCAGCCGATGGAGCTGCTTCTTGCTGTCATCACGCTGATCATTCTCTGGTTCACACCCTCGGGCCTGAAAAAGGTCTGCCCTCCCCAGCTGCTCGCTCTCGTCGCGGGCACCCTTCTTTCTCTAACCGTGTTCCGTGGAGCCGGTCTCCGCACGATTCCTGAATTTTCAGCTGGATTTCCAAGCCTGAGTGTTCCGGATTTCTCAGGGGGTCAGATCCGGATGATGGTGGTGAATGCCGCCGTACTGGGAATGCTCGGCTGCATCGATGCCTTGCTCACCTCAGTGGTTGCCGACAGCCTGACGCGCACCGAACACGACTCCAACAAGGAACTGATCGGCCAGGGCCTCGCCAACGTTGCCTCCGGTCTTTTTGGGGCGTTGCCGGGTGCTGGGGCGACCATGGGCACGGTGGTCAACATTCAGGCAGGCGGCCGCACGGCGCTCTCCGGTGTGATTCGCGCTGTGATCTTGATGCTGGTGGTGCTTCTTGCCTCTCCCTTTGCCTCCAAGATTCCTCTCTCCGTTCTCGCCGGTATCGCCCTGAAAGTGGGGATCGACATCATCGACTGGGAGTTTTTGAAACGGGCTCACCACCTTTCGATGAAAGCAGCGGTGATCACCTATGGGGTGATTCTGCTGACCGTGCTTGTCGATCTGATCACAGCCGTGGGCATCGGCGTGTTCGTGGCGAATGTGCTCACCATTGATCGGATGAGCGCCCTTCAGTCCAAGAAGGTCAAAACAATCAGCACGGCCGATGACGATGTGGAACTTAGTCAGGAGGAACAAGCTCTGCTGGATCAAACAGCTGGCAAGGTTCTGCTCTTCCAACTTGCCGGACCGATGATTTTCGGTGTCGCCAAGGCAATCGCACGCGAACACAATGCGATCGGTAATTGTCAGGCCGTTGTCTTTGACCTTTCCGAGGTCTCCCATCTTGGTGTGACGGCAGCCATCGCTCTCGAGAATGCCGTGAAGGAAGCGATCGAAGCCGGCCGCAACGTGTTCATGGTCGGTGCAACAGGAAGCACGGAAAATCGCCTGAAGAGACTCAAGCTGCTCGACCGGCTGCCCGCCAGCCACATCACCGATGATCGGCTGAGAGCCCTGAATCTTGCCGTGGGATCACTGTCCCCTGCCACTGCGGATGCCTGAACGCCTCAACCTGATCGCTCCTGATGACTGGCACGTCCATCTCAGGGACAACGCCATGCTCACGAGGGTTGTAGGCCGAACGGCAAAGGTGTTTCAACGGGCGATCGTGATGCCCAACCTCCGGCCTCCGGTGACCACGGTGAAGGCGGCTGAGGACTACCGCAACAGGATCCTTGAGGCAGTGCCCTCTGGTGTGTCGTTCACGCCATTGATGACCGCCTATCTGACCGACGGGTCTGATCCTGAGGAGCTGGAACGGGGTTTCAAGGCCGGGGTTTTCACAGCGGCGAAGCTCTATCCAGCCAATGCCACAACCAACTCAGCCGCGGGAGTGACGGATCTGAGCCGGATTGATGCCGTTCTGAGCGCGATGCAGAGGATCGGAATGCCCCTTCTGATTCACGGCGAGGTCACCGATTCCGATGTGGATATCTTCGACCGGGAAGCCGCGTTCATCCAACGCCACTTGATTTCACTGCGTGAGCGTTATCCCGATCTGAAGATTGTTCTGGAACACATCACAACCTCCCAAGCTGTGGATTACGTCGGTTCAGCCGACCGCAATCTCGCGGCAACGATCACGCCACATCATCTGCACATCAACCGCAACGCCATGTTCGCCGGTGGATTGCGCAGTGATTTCTACTGCCTACCGGTAGCGAAACGGGAGCAGCATCGATTGGCGCTCCGACGCGCTGCCACCAGTGGCGACAGCCGTTTTTTTCTAGGCACCGATTCAGCTCCCCACAGCCGAGAGGCCAAGGAAACCTCCTGCGGCTGCGCCGGCATTTTCAACGCACCCCATGCTCTCGAGAGCTACGCCCTCGCGTTCGAACAGGAAGGAGCCATCGATCGCCTCGAGGGTTTCGCCAGCCTGCATGGCCCTGCCTTCTACGGACTTCCAGTGAATAGGGCCCGTGTCTCTCTGGAAAAAGCCGATCAACTGGTTCCAGAACTGATCGATGGACTGGTGCCGTTCCATGCCGGGGAAATCCTGCCCTGGACAATGATTTCTTCATCCTGACCGGAGCTAGCTTCACAGGAGAAATCAGCTGACCTCAATGCATGTGATCAAGTTCAGCTCGGAGGATTGCGGCACTTGCCATCGCATGAGTCACTACGACGGCAAGGTTGCCGAGGAACTTGGCTGCACCTTCGTGTCCGTGATGTTGCAAGACACGGAGGCCTACAGGAAGTACCGAAAGATTCTGCTTGCCCAGTACCCCAATAAAGAAGGCATGGGATGGCCCACCTACTTGCTGGTCACCGATCCAGACGGGGAATTCTCCATTTGCGGAGAACTCAAGGGAGGCATGCCGAAAGGCGAATTCCGCACAAAACTTTCTGAACTCCTCAGCGCTGACTGAGCCAAACTCTCAGGCCGGGAATGGGGGCAGGGGGACTTGAACCCCCACAGGCTTTTCAGCCCAAGCGATTTTAAGTCGCGTGCGTCTACCGATTCCGCCATGCCCCCACGCAGACCATCCTAGATTTCCGTCACCCGTCGGATGGTTGTGGACCTCCAGTCTTCCTTCAGTCTGCTCAATCAGGAAACACTGCTTGTCCTCCTTGCCTATGGCGGCCTTGCTGCGGTTTACCTGCTTGTGGTGCCGCTGGGCCTGTTTCTGTGGATGAACCGTCGATGGCATCAGATGGGGAATGTGGAGCGACTGCTCGTTTACGGCATGGTGTTCCTGTTTTTCCCCGGCATGGTCGTGTATGCACCATTCCTGAATTTCCGTCTTAGCGGCCAGGGAGACGTCTGAATTGACACGCGCCAAAGTGCTCCTCGTCGGCCTGGCCGTTCTCGCGCTGGGTGGAGTTGGATATGTGGGCTTCAACGCGGCGGGGTTTGAAGGGTTTTCTGCGGGAATCGCAGCGCAGTCCGTTCTTGTTCTGATTGTGCTGATCTGGATCGGGTCCTATGCCACTCGAGTGATCACGGGACGCATGACCTTCATGGAGCAGCGTCGTCGCTACCGGGAGGTGTATGACGAACAGGCCAAGGATGATCTCCAGGCCCGTTTTGAAGCGATGCCGGAGGAGGAACAACAACAGCTGCTGCGGCGGATCGGCATCCAACCCGAAGACACCCCAGTCGACTCATAGGCTCAACGGGTTGTTGCACCGTTGGCCCAGACGTGACTTCCATTTCCCAGCGATTTCAACAGCTGAAGGAGGAGGGCAGGCTCGCTCTGATGCCTTTCCTGATGGCTGGAGATCCCGATCTCGACACAACCAGGGATGTGCTGTTGGCTCTTCAATCCGCAGGTGCAGACATGGTCGAGCTGGGGATGCCGTACAGCGATCCCCTTGCGGATGGGCCGGTCATCCAGGCTGCTGCATCCCGCGCTCTCGACGCGGGAACGACGCCGGGGAAGGTGTTGGAGATGCTGGAAACCCTTGGAGACGACTTCAACCTCCCGGTGATTCTGTTCACGTACAGCAACCCGCTGCTCAATATCGGCATGGAAGCGTTCTGTGAACGGGCAGCCTCTGCGGGAGCTGCAGGCTTGGTGGTGCCTGATCTGCCGCTCGAGGAGGCTGAACGCTTGTCCCCCTTAGCGGCGAAACATGGGCTGGATCTGGTCTTGCTCGTCGCACCCACCACACCCAAGGATCGGATGGAGCGAATTGCCCAACGCAGCCGCGGTTTCACTTATCTCGTGAGCGTCACTGGCGTTACCGGTGAGCGGGCCCGAATGGAAACGCGGGTTGAGGGTCTTGTCCAACAACTGAAACAGAGTTCCCCGGTGCCAGTCGCCGTCGGTTTTGGGATTTCAGGAACTGAACAGGTTCAGCAGGTTCGTGGTTGGGGGGCGGATGGTGCCATCGTTGGCAGTGCGCTTGTCAAACGAATGGCCGCCGCTGAAGCGGGTCAGATCGCTTTGGAGGCTGGAAAGTTCTGCATGGAGCTCCGCACGGCAGCCGACTGAACATCTCCCTGCCTGACGTAGGTGCTGATGCATGACCAAGCCCCAAGACCATTCGGGGCTTGGATGAAAGATCCTTCAACATTCTTCGCGCCGACGAATGATCTCGATGATGAAATCGTTCCCCATTTTTATCGTCCTCATCCGAACCACCTGAGTCAACGTCAGATCGATTAGCCGCCGAGCCTAACGACGCATTCAACATGCGACTGAGGCAGGAGCATGGCGGTGCAGGCCTGACCAGCAGGCACATTTCCATTGCCCTTCTCCATGGCGACATCACTCAACTTTCGGCCTCTTTTGCCAATTCCACCATCCCCACCACTCCCAATCTTGCCCCCTCTTGCCTCAAGAAGTGATTCGTGGAAAACAGTGAAATTGAAGCATTCTCCTCACTATTTTTTGTTGAAACATACCAAAGGCGAAATCAAAACAAGATTGATCGACATCTACCGAGGCCTCGACTTCTACCAGAAGATCACAACCGGCAAGTCATTTCAAAACAAGTCAATATTCTCAACATAGCGTTTGATCAATACACAAAACCATCGCTTACGCGAGATAATTCCTGATGGAATCTGATCAAAGATGGCTCGTTTTGTTCTTTGGGGAACGTACTGCAGTGATGCTCTCGAGAAGCGAACACCCTTCAGGGACGCACATCTCGCGCGTCTTCAGTCTCTCAAGGACGACGGATGCTTAATCACGCTCGGACCGACGGAAGGGAGCACCCATGTGTTCGGAATCTTCGAAGCCCCCGACCTCTCGACCGTGCGAAGTTTGATCGAAGCAGATATTTACTGGACAGAAGGAATATGGACGGAGTTTGAGGTTTATCCCTGGATCCAGGCCTTCTGAGCCTGCTCCCAAATCCACTCGGCCACGATGCGATCTCCATCTGGACCCAGAGCGTCCCCGTATCCGCTCATCCGGCCGATTCCTTGGCGTGCGATTTGAGCGATTGCCTCAGATGAAGCGATTCCATTCCGTTCCAGAGCGGCCAGTTTGAGCGTTTTGCGCCGACGAACGATATTCCCACCATTGAGATGACAACCCGCGCAATGCAGATCAAAAAGAACGGCGCCCTCACCTGACCCTGACGGATCTGCGATCGCCCCAGCCGGAGCGAAAAAAAGCACCATCAAACCAATCGAAAGAGCAAGGGGAACGAACAGCCTGACAAGCCCAAGCACTCCACTGATCAGTCGATTGACTGCGATCACGCGCTCTGTGGCGTCTGAACTCAGTTTGCTCCAGCGCAGGAGGTTGCACGCTTGTAGCGAGCAACCAGATCCTCCGGGGATCGGTAACTCTGGGGCAATGACGTGTGCAGACGTTGCAGATAGTCCCAACAGAGCGTGCGACGGATTGACTCGATGTCGCGACCACTGGTCACAAGGCGACGCAGGGCTTCGCAGTAGGAGGAAAAGCCCGCTTCCAAATCACCAATGGTCAACAGCTTGGATTTGGTCGGCATGGTCGATTTGATCAGCAAGTCCTGACTTTCGATCCAAGAGGCCTCTGTCGTCTGTTGCCAGGATCACTGATGGAGTATCAGAAGCGGAGTCCTGATGGCGCAAAAGGATCTTCTCCGTTTTCTCGAGAAAGTTGCACAGCTGCAGCAACTGGTTCAAAGCCTCGAGATCAATCCTGAACGACGAGACGAGCTCGCCTCCTGTTCCAATCACAATCAGGTGGTCAATCTGGCGCGCCGCTGGGGATACGACATCGGCAGACGCTGGGGTGAACCGGAACAGCACCGCCACCACACCAGCAATCTTCTCAATACAGCGATTCCAGCGGCAGGTGAGGAGGTTGAACACACCTTGCATCAAGGCAGCAATTGGAGGCTGGTTCTAATCGCATCCAACCAGTCCCGTTGCCCTGATGGTGTCTGGATGAACCAGTCAGAGCAGGAGTGGGTGATGGTGCTGAGGGGGAGCGCCCGACTTCAACTCAACGACCCTGAACGGTTCGTCGATCTCAGCGCTGGGGATCATCTTTTCCTACCTGCACACTGCCGGCATCGGGTTGAACGTACGGATCCCGATCCAGGAACTCTTTGGGTTGCATTGATCTGGAACGATCCCGACGACCCATCGTTGAACGTTTGACCAACCAGTACGCCGCCGCCAACGACAGGGCAGCGATGCCAAGACCGATCAACAGCTGAGGTTTGTCTTCAGCGCCACTGGGAAGAACGATCACCTTTCGGGCCACGGCTGTCAAAGCAGTGACGAGAACCAGTTCGATCTGAACGACATGGCGCCTCAGGTAACTCGTGATGTTCTGAAGCACCTCAAGGGCGATGAGAACAGTGAGCAGATCCCCCAAAACCTTGATGAGGTCATCCCCAAGCCAAGTGGCTTTCGATCCCTGCAGAAGGTTGAATCCCATGGACACAACCAGCTGGATCAGGGCAGCGACGATGACGACTCCGGTGATCATCGTCAGGATGCGCGCGACAACACGCTCTCCGGCATCAACAACTGAAAGAAATGAAGTCCCTGAAGAATGGGGTCGATTCACCTCTAAATCAGTTGTTGAAAGGGTTGTAATAAGGGCGCGCAGGCGTGTTGCTTGCCGGATTAATCACCTTCGTATCACAGGTGATGGCCCCAGAAAGATCTGTGACGCAGTTGGTCGGGACGATGTCGCTCTGATTGCTCAGATCACTGCCTGGCCCCAGGAGCCAACCCTCTGACTGAGCGAGAGCTTGCTGCCCGCAGATCATGGGCAGCGCGAGCAGCAAGCCAACGGATGGAAGCAGCTTGACGAAATTCATCGACGCGTGAATAAGGCCTCCACTTTGCCCCTGATCGGCATCAGTTGGGGCAGTCGTCGCGAATTTCCTGCAGAAGCATGTCCAGTTGACTGAAAGGATCACTGGACCCTGTCTCATCCGACGCATCCGCAGGGCCTGCTCCCTGCCACTCAGCCTCAACACGACAGAGCCGAGACGCCAAGCCTGGTAGGCCCTGCCGTTTGTAATCGCGTTCGAGTACTTCAAGCAAAGCGGGCATCCGCGTTGAAACAGCCCGCAAGCTGCGGCGCAGGTCTGCCTGAGTGCGCCCCTGCTGCTTGAGCCAATCCTTCAGGAGAGGGATCAGATCCTCTTGAAATTCCGGAGTCCAGGAGGTGGTCGTCATGGGGTTAGGGCCCGACTGGGAACCAGTGATCAAGTCTGCGACGGGCGCGACCACGAATCTCGGGGGTGATGTGGTTGTTCCAGATCCCGATCAGAGCCGTGAGCGCAACAAGATCATCGCTGAATCCAGCGATGGGAATGAGATCGGGGATCAGATCCGCTGGCATCAGCAAATAACTGAGGGCCGCCACCATCGTCATCCGCACCGGCGCGGGCGTTGAGGCATCAAGGATCAGTTCCAGGGCTTCGAGGGCTGGCGCTGCAATGGTGCGACCGGCACGCCTCAGCAGAGACTGGAGCACATGCTCATCGATCACTTCACTGTCGAGAATCGTGGCATCAACAGTGGCTTCGGCCGCCGTTGATGCTGTCTTAGAGGGACCAGACATCACAAACACGCTCCTAGACCTCAACTTTCGCCTGAAAGCGTTGGTCTGTGAAGGCGGAGGTCCGAATCGTCAGGGTGTGGTTTCAACCAAGCCGCTCTGAATGCCTGTCTTGCGGAGCTTGCGCAAAGCCCGTTGCACCACCTGCCTGCAGTATTCGCGTGAACAGTTCATGTGTCGCGCCACTTCGGCAAGCGTGCGCCACTCATGGGTTCCATCCAGGCCGAAGCGGAGCGTCACCACCGTGCGTTCCTTCGGAGTGAGATTGGCCTTGTTGAGAAGAGTCCAGACGGACGCCGAACGTTCAGCAATCTCGGCTCGCTCCATCGGCGGCAGCTCATCACTGGGCAGCACATCAACCAGCTCGGATGGATCCGACTTCGACTTCACAACCCCCTGAAGGCTGACCGTGACGCTCCGCAATTCACAGGCGAGCAGGTCCTCCACTTCTGCAATCGGAATCTCCATGTATTCAGCAAGTTGCTCAGTCGTTGGACTGAGGCCATTGCTCTGCATCAGGCGCGCTTTCGCCGCCCGCAACTTGGTGAGCTTTTCGTTGACATTGACAGGAATCCGAATCGTGCGGCTCTGGGTTGAAAGCGCACGGTTCAGACCCTGCCGGATCCACCAATAGGCATAGGTGGAAAATCGATGGCCGCGGGTCGGATCGTATTTCTCAACAGCCCGGGTAAGACCAAGAGTTCCCTCCTGGATCAGATCGAGAAGATCCAAACCTTTTCCCTGATATCGCTTGGCCAAATTGACAACAAGACGGAGGTTCGAAGTGATCATTTGATTCTTCGCTCTCTCGCCCCGACGAATCACTATTTTTTCTTCATCATTGTATTCACATTCAGGGCCGCTGCCCCCAGCCAGATGACAACGCTCTGTAATTGCAACCATCGCCTGGACCTTCCTGCCCATCATGAGTTCCTGCTCAGGGGTCAGCAATTGGTGGCGACCGATTTCGCCGAGAAATGCACTCAGAGAACTCACCATCAGGAACACCTCGCTGAATTGAACCTAGAACCAAAGTGTTTTCATTTGGCTGGTGTAATAAAGAGTGCGGAATTTATTTTTAATGCATGATTAAACGGTTTCTTTCGTATTCATCTTTAGTGCATGTTTAAACAGTTTCTTCCTTGTGATGAAGACAATCTTCAGGAGGCTCGGTTTTCTGCCGCTAGGGTCCCGGCGTCCTTGAGAGGTCATCCATGTCCCTGGCGGTTGCATTAACGCCGGACATCGCCAAAACAGCTGGCGTTGCCTACGTCCACTACCTGAGCTTCATGCTCTGTTTCGGAGCACTGGTGCTTGAGAGACGCCTGATCAAACCCAACCCGAATCGCGGCGAAGCCACCGCCATGGTGATCACCGACATCGTTTACGGGATCGCGGCGCTGGCACTGCTCCTCAGCGGAATCCTCCGTGTGATCCATTTCGGCCAAGGAGCCGACTTCTACACCCAGAACCCACTGTTCTGGTGGAAAGTCGGTCTTTACCTCTCCGTGGGCGGGCTCTCGCTGTACCCAACGATCACCTACATCCTCTGGGCCATTCCCCTGCGAAAGGGTGAACTGCCCCAGGTCAGTGAAGCTCTGGCAACCCGCCTTGGCTGGATCATCAACGTCGAATTGGTGGGTTTCGCATCGATTCCCTTGATGGCCACCCTGATGGCGCGTGGTGTGGGATTACCAGCCGCTTGATGACGATTGATTCGTGCCCTCCTGCAGCGGAGGTTCGGCCCCTACAGGCTGTTCTCATGGCGCCAAGCCCTGCTGAACAGCCTGATGGGTACAGCAGCCGTCTGGCCACAACGGTCTTCGGCTACCCCAGCCTTCCGCACTGGTGCGTCTGGATCGAACCGGACGCATCC
>CAZJLQ010000018.1:0-11313 GCA_964546675.1 uncultured Synechococcus sp. | reverse complement strand
GCCACCAACCCCCCCAGTTACTGGCCGCCAGCCACCCCTGCCGCCGCAATCCTGATCGCGTTTGCCGCCACAGGCGCAACACGCTTCAGAGCGGTGGGGTGGCTGGCGACGGGTCTGCTCACCCTGCTGCTGGCAGCAGGATTCTGGGGCTCATCCCTCTGGATTCCACTCATCAATGATCCCGAGATGCCCAGTCTCTCGAGGGATCTACTGGAGAGTGGCTTGGTCTTGCGAGCAGCGGCTTGGTTTTCTCTTGCGGGGATCCTTGGTTTCTGGCTGGCCAAGCGTTCCGGCGCTGTTCGCCTGCTGGCCATGCAGGGGCCACTGCTGCTCTTCCACCTCACGGCTCTGGTGCCGATCGCTGAGCTTGGCGATCAGCTGCGACAGGAGCCGGTGCGCTTGGCTGCAGAACAAATCCGGAGATCGCGTCGCGACTCAGAGCCCGTGGCCATGGTGGGAGCCATGAAACCTTCCCTGCACTTTCATACCGGCCAGATCGTTCTTTATGAGGGGCGATCCGACGGGGCTCTGGTCAATCTCGCTGATCGATTGTCCACAGAGACCCGTCGCGGCTGGAAAGGGAGCCCTCTGACGGATCCAAAGGCATCTTCAACCGTTCTCGTCGTCATTGATCGTGGGACAACCCGTCAGAGCCACTGGCTTGATCTGGAGCCTGAACTGCTTGGCAGGTATGGGATCTATGACGTCTGGCGCCTTGATCGTCGGCGTTTGGACCAGCGTGCCGCAGAACTAAGGAGTGAAGGGGTTGATGCGGATTGGATGGATCCGAGACCGGAACGCTTCTGAACGTCAATCCGGCGGGGGGGTCTTGCCATATCCCGTCAACTTGTAATCGAGGCGGTAGTAGCGCTTGATGCGTTTCAGGTCGGTCGGGCTCAGCTGTTCTGCGGTGAGCCGTTGGGTTGAGCGATTGATGTGTGGTGGTGCAAAGCCGGCAGATCCTTTGATCGACAGTCCAGAGAGGCGGAGCAGGAATTGGAAGTCGTGGTCGAACGCTTCGACGCGGCCAATGAATTGAGGTTTGCCGGCGAGAAGCCAAAGAGATTGCGGCTTGAAGGTCATCATCTTGCGCAATCTCCCTCGGTGAAGGTCATCCACCATGGCGGTCAAGGTCGGTCGCGTTTCAGCCAAATGGAGTCGATAGCGCTTGGTGGGACTGAGCTGGTCATGGGGCAGCTTCTGCAGTTCCTGGCGTGTGTTGAGCGCGACCCGCAGGTTGTAGTTGCAGGCGGATAAGAAGCGGCTCAGTGGATGGCGCACAAATGTGAACCGCAGATAGTCACACCAGTTTTTTGGGAGGTCATTGCATTTGTGATGGCGGTGCTGATGTTTGAACCCCAGCGCTTTTTCGACGGATTGACCGGCGCACTTGGGGATATGAAGAAAGATCAGCTTCCGCTCCGGAATGATCAGGCTCATGAACTCAGGCGTTGGCGATGGCAGAAACCACAAACACTCCAGAGCTTGATTTCGCCATTGGGAGCTGGTCGGCCACAAGCTGGACAGGTGCCCATGCCGTGCACATCGGTGCGACTGGGGTGGCGTGCCCAGATGTTCGCTTCACTCTCCAGGCGGGCTCGGTTGACATTGTGATGCTGCTGGATGCGCAGATCCCTGACAGGGTGGCCCTTGCTTTTCAGTGCTGCCAGCAGCTGCAGGCGGTTGTATTGCAGTGCCTGTCGCCATTGCGGGTGGCTGGCTCCGATCGTCAGCACCCCGCGTCGAAGACTTAACGGCCGGCAGTGGGGGGCGAGCTGATCCCCCGCAATCGTCGGCCAGTCCTGCCAAAGGCCAGCCAGCCCACCATCCCGGCGCCACTGACGGCTCACGCTGTCCAAGCAGTCACTGAGGGGTGCTGCCGGTGCAGGGGGAGCTTGCTGAAGGATTTCGAGACCCTTGAGTCGACGGCGCTGCTGGTCAGGAGCTACTGCCATAGGTCAAACACTAGGGGGAGATTCGCGATGATCTCGCTAGCCTCAGCAAGGTTCCACGCCTCTCCATGGGTTTCTTTGACCGGCTCAGCCGCCTGGTGCGCGCCAACGCCAATGCCGCCGTCAGCAGCATGGAGGATCCATCCAAGATCCTGGATCAGTCCGTCGCTGACATGCAGGCGGACCTTGTGAAACTGCGACAGGCGGTTGCCATGGCCATCGCCAGCCAGAAACGCTTGCGCAATCAGGCCGATCAGGCTGAAACGCAATCCAAAACCTGGTACGAGCGCGCTGAGCTTGCGCTCAAAAAAGGAGAGGAGGATCTCGCTCGCGAGGCGTTGACCCGTCGCAAGACATTCCAGGAGACCGCCACCTCCCTCAAGACTCAGGTTCAGGCCCAGGACGGTCAGGTCGAGACCCTGAAAAAGAGTCTTGTCGCCTTGGAAGGCAAGATCGCCCAGGCCAAAACCAAAAAAGACATGCTCAAGGCCCGAGCCCAGGCGGCGAAGGCACAGCAACAGCTGCAGAGCGCCGTCGGCAATCTCGGGACCGACTCGGCCATGGCCGCTTTTGAGCGGATGGAGGACAAAGTCGAGGCCTTGGAGGCGACAGGCCAGGCCGCTGCGGAACTGGCCGGTGCTGATCTGGAGTCACAGTTCGCTGCCCTTGAAGGTGGCAGTGAAGTGGACGATGAGCTCGATGCTTTGCGTCTTCAGCTTCAAGGTGGACCGGAGGCCGTGGCGCTTCCCGCTGCAGAGTCCAGTGCGTCCGTGAAGGAGGTGAAGGTGGAAGAAGTCGATGCTGATCTTGAGGATCTGAAGAGATCCATCGACAAGCTCTGAAGCTCCCTCCAGCGCCACGGCCCTCCATAGGATCGATCGGTCCGCCGAATTTCCATTGACCGCAGCCGTCGCCGATTTCACCGATGCAGCTTTCGAGCGGGAGGTTCTTCAGGCATCAGGCAGTGTTCTGGTTGATTTCTGGGCCTCCTGGTGTGGCCCCTGTCGCTTGATTGCTCCGCTGATGACCTGGGCTGCGGAGACGTATGTCGATCGTCTTTCCGTCGGAAAGCTGGAGGTGGATGGGAATCCAGCCACCCGCGATCAGTACCAGGTGCAGGGAATTCCAACGCTGATTCTGTTTCGTGATGGGAAGGAACTGGCCCGTCATGAAGGGGCGATTGCCATGCCTCAACTGAAGGCTTTCCTGGATGCACACCTCTAGGCGACTGGCTGCCCTTGGCAGTGGTGTGTTTGCTCGAAGTGATGCTCGAAAGCAGGCGTATCGGGATCAATCGCCCACCGCTGGAACCTTGGGGCTGATCGACCTGTCACTGGGTTCGTCGGATCTCCAGCCACCGCCCGCGGTGATTCGCACGATGCGCGAAGCGATTCCGGCGGCCTCCAGTTCGGCCTATTGCCTGCAAGCGGCGACAGCTCCGTTCCGCGAAGCCGTTGCTGACTGGTGTCTGCGTCGCTTCGGAGTGACTGTGGACCCTGACCGTGAAGTGCAACTGCTCGTTGGTTCCCAGGAAGGCACCGCTCACCTTCCTTTAGCCGTCCTGAACCCGGGAGATCCCGCTCTTCTTCTGGATCCCTGTTACCCCTCCCATCGCGGCGGTCTGCTCCTGGCCGATGCCGATGTCATCCCTCTGAGGCTGCGGGCGGCCCAGGCTTGGCGACCCCCCCTTCATGAGCTGAGCGCGAGCGTGTGGGATCGCCTCAAGCTGTTCGTTTTCGGTTACCCCCACAACCCCACAGCCTGCGTGGGTGATCAGGAACTGCTGGATCAGATCATGCATCTGGGGGGGCGTCATCAGGTGGTCATCGCCCACGACAATCCCTACGTCGATCTCGCCCTGGAAGGTCAGGCTCCGTCTCTGCTGCATAGCCCAGGTTGGCGCGAATGGGGCGTTGAGTTTTTTTCCCTTTCCAAGGGTTGGTGTCTCGGTGGTTTCCGGCTGGCATTCGCCGTGGGGGCGTCACCTCTGATCTCGGCTCTCCGCCAGGTGAAGGCCGTTGTGGATTTCAACCAGTCCCTTGCACTGCAGCAGGCGGCGATTACCGCATTGCGGGATTTTGCGGATTGGCCGGCCACTCTGTGTGACACCTATCGCCAGCGCCGCGATCGCGTCCTTGCTGGTTTTTCCAAACGCAGCTGGACGGTTCCCAAACCAGACATGGCTCTCTATCTCTGGCTGCCATGTCCGGAGGCTGCGGCGGCCCATGGCTGGACGGATGAGCGTTGCGCAGCGGAGCTGCTGCAACGCAGTGGAGTGGCTCTCACGCCTGGGTCTGGATTCGGTCAGGGCGGAGAGGGCTGGTTGCGGATGGCACTGGTGCGGCCGTCTTCGGAGCTGGAAGCTGCCGTTTCGCGTCTGGCGGATGCTGTTGATGCGCTGGCCTGAGCCCTGCCGAGCTGGAGGTGGGCTGGTGGCGCGATACCGCCGCCAGGCAGGGTCTGCGGCAAGGGCTTGGTCGTTGCGCTGTGTTCCGGTTTGTTCCAGCACCGAGTCGTTGCTCAGTCGCTGGTTGGTGGAGTCGACCCAGATCGAGCGGCCAAAGGCCGTTCTGGCAGTCCATCAAACCCACGCTTATGGCCAGCGCGGCCGGGCATGGTCTGCGCCGCGGGGTGGGCTCTGGGTCAGTGCTGCGTTGCCATGGAGCGGCCGTCCTGCCGCGGCGGCTGGATTGCTGGGGCTCGGGACGGCACTGGCGATGGCTGAACGGCTTGAAGACCATGATCTTCCGGTTCGGATCAAATGGCCGAATGATCTTCTGGTTCATGGGCGCAAGCTTGCGGGTTTGTTGCCGCGGCTTGTTCACCGTGGATCTGAGCTGCGCACGGTTCGTATTGGCTTCGGATTAAATGTCGCCAACGTTGTACCGAGCGGTGCCACGTCGATTCAGCGGATCCAAGGCCGTCGGTATGGCGGCGTTGACTACTGGGCCGTGCAGCTTCTTCAAGCTTTCGACCAATGCATGGCCCGTGCTGCTGATCGCAACTGGTGCATCGGAGGAGCAAGCAAGCGTCTCTGGAGCGACAGGGTGCGTGACCCCGCTGATGGTCGGGTCTGGATGATCGATGGCCTTGATGGTGATGGGGCTTTGCTCTTGCGTCATGGCTCGCACACCTGTCGTTGGCTGCGTTGGTCCTCTCCCGGGGAAGACGTGCTTGAGTCAGGCCCGTTATGAACTCTCCTGTGTTGCGCTGGCTGTTGGCTCTGTCGTTCGGGATGCCAGCGCTGTCGGTTCCTACTGCTGATGTTCAACAGGATCGTGCTCCTCTTAGGCCGTCGATCCCGGCGGCTCCGCAATCGTTCGACCGCTCCTTGCAGCAGCTTGAGCGCGATCGTGTCATCACTCCGCAGGAGCGCCAGAGTCTCGAGCGAGGTCTGGTGACATCGCCCGTTCCGGCCGCTGGCCTTCAGAAAGCCTGTGCGGCGGGAGCGCTCTCCCGGAGCGAATGTGCCGACGGGGTGGCACGACGTTTTGGCGCCCGCAAACCGATCCCACGGGTGCAGATGGGGGGGCAACAGGTGTTGTCTGATCCACGTGACATGGCAGTTGCCCCTGGACGACCACCCCTGACGGTTCCGGTGTCGGCGTTGCTTGCCGGTGGTGCTGGCAGCTTCAGCCTTGAATCTGTCTTCGCTGTGACCCCTCGCCCCATGCCACAGATCGGCAATGGGAACCGGCGACTTTTGTTTCCAGTGGTGGGTCAGTCCTTCACCAGCAGTGGGTTCGGGTGGCGGCTGCATCCGATTCTCGGAAGTTGGTTGATGCACGCCGGCCGAGATTTCGCAGCTCCCGAAGGTGCTCCCGTCGTTGCGGCTCTTTCTGGGGATGTGGTGAGCAGTGGACTCGCCGGGGGATATGGCATCACGGTTGTGATTGAGCACCAGCAGCCGCGGCGGCGCACGCTTTATGGCCATCTTTCTGAGATTTACGTGAAAGCTGGCCAGCGGGTCCAGCAAGGCGAGGTGATCGGTCGCGTTGGCAGCACCGGCCTCAGCACGGGGCCTCATCTCCACTTCGAATTGCGTCGTCCGCAAGCAGGGGGCTGGGTGGCGGTTGATCCCAAGGATTTGGACATGGGATCAATCGCCTCTCAGCTGGAGAGTGATGGAGATGATGCCGTTTCACTGCTTATGGCTCAGCTGCTGCGATCCCTCGAGCGTCCGCAGGCGATCAAGCAGATTCCTCCCGCAGGATGAAGCCAACACCGCGAATGGTGTGAATCAGTGTTGGAGCCTCCTTCGTCTCGATTTTCTGCCGGAGATATCGGATGTAGACATCAAGAAGGTTGTCATCGCCGTAAAAGTTTTCTCCCCAGACTCCGCGCATGATCTCGGAGCGCTCCAGGACACGCCCTGCGCCTCGCATCAGAAAATTGAGCAACTCGTATTCCTTGACGGAGAGATGGACGTTGCGACCAGCCCGTGTGACATCACGGGTCCGCGTGTCAAGAATCAAATCAGCCACCTGGAGCCGTTCGGGGTGCCCATCGCCACCAACCTGGGCCGAGAACGATTCAGCACGACGACGCATGGCACGAAGCCGTGCCATCAGCTCATCAATTGAAAACGGTTTGATCAGATAGTCGTCAACACCGGCGTCAAGAGCTTTGACGCGATCGGTGATCTCGTCATGTCCGGTGAGCATCAGGATCGGCGTGGTGACGCCACCCGCACGGATGCGTTGGCAGATGTCGATGCCTGAAAAATCAGGGAGATTCCAGTCCAAGATGATCAGATCGGGAATCGGTTCGGTTCGGGACCGAATCAATCCACCAGCACCGTCACTGGCAATATCCACTTCATACCCTTCGACATCCAGTTCCAGCTTGAGCAGTTCTGTGAGCTTGGCCTCGTCGTCGACGACCAGAACGCGCAGGCGGGGCAGCGACTCGGATGCCATCGTGCCAATCAACCTTCACGCACTTTAAGCCGGCTTCTGGTCAAAGGCTCCACTTTTTCTAGGCTTGATGCAGAGATTCAGAGGAGATGCAGACACCTCAACCCAGGACGGTTGAGTCGATCAGTCTGATGCGGGAACAGGAGGATCTTCCTTTTGTCCGCGCTGATTGCAATGGCCTTGTGATCGAAACCAATCAGCGGTTTCGCTCCGTTTACGGCTGGGAAGACGAAGATCTGGTGGGACAGTCGCTTGGGCTGATCCTCCCGCCTGATTTCAGAGACTCCCATCACGCCGGCTTTGCACGCTTCAAATTGACGGAAATTTCAACGGTGTTGAACCATCCCTTGAAGTTGGCCACCTACTGCGCGGACGGTCGGATCATCGAGAGTGAACATTTCATCGTTGCTGAAAGGCAGGTCGACGGCAGCTGGTCGTTTGCCGCAACTCTGCGTCCTTTGTCTTGACCGATCAGCCCTCGGGTCAGCAGGAACAGCCCCTCGTCGATCAGCTGCGGCAATCGCTTGGGATGCTCCAGGTTGCCTTCGACGCTGCGGCTGAGGCGATGTTGATCATCGATCGTGCTCGTCGGATCCACTGGGCCAACCTCGCTGCCGCTGAGATGCTCGTGGCTGGTGTCCCGATTCAGCTCACGAACCAGAGCCTCGACGGGTTGGTGGTCTTTCTCGAACCGGGTGGGCGACGACTGGCTGAGGACCACCCTCTGCATCCGAACAGTTCCCTGCCCCTTGCCATGGGGGATGAACGACTGGACCTGTTGCTGCCGGAGGGCACACATCTGGAAACCCGGCAAGTGCGCTGGACACCCGTCGCCACGGTTCAGTCCCCCCATCTCCTTGTCACGATCCGGGACCTCACTCCGGAGCAACGGGCGCTTCAGCAACAGAAGACTTTCATGACGGAGCTCACCCACGAACTTCGGACACCGTTGACCATCGTGAGCGGAAGTCTGTTGAGGCTTCAGCGTGAGAGCGATCTAACCGTCCGGGTCCAGCGCCATGTCACCCGCGCTGCAGAAGAGGCCACCCGCATTCACCGTCTTCTGGAGCATCTGTCGTTGATGGTGCGTCTGGAGGTGGATCCGGCCTGGCTTGGTCTTCGAGATCAAGCCCTCCTGCCCGTTGTGGATGAATGGGGGCGGAGTTGTCCGGATGCGATTCGCAAGCGATTGCGGATCGAAACCCAGGTGACTGGCTCCGACCAGGTGCGCATGGACGCAAACGCTCTGGTGGTCGTGCTGGATCAATTGCTCGAGAATGCAGTGACCCACGGCGCAGAGAACCGTGATGTGATGCTTCAAGTGTTCTGTCCCGATGGATCTGATCGCTGCTCTCTTTCCATGAGCAGCCTCAATCGCCAGCCAGCCGTCGATGAATCGACCATCAACAGTTGGCTGAAACCTTTTGTGCGCGGTGGCAGCCCGAGGGATGGCGTCCAGGTCGAAGGACCTGGACTTGGCCTGGCTCTCGTTCGTCAACTGGTTGAGGCTTGGGGCGGAGTCTTGGAGCTCCATCAAGAGGACGATCCTCAGTCCACCGGCTGGACCTTGACCCAAGTGGCCGTGACCGTTCCCCTCAGTGCTTCATCTGAGCTTGAAGGATCTCGGGAAGTCGGAGAAAGAGATCGGGTTTGAGGACGTAATCGTCAGCGCCGAGACTCAAGGCCTCACGTCGCTTCTCACTGTCGTTGAGAGCGGTCACCATGACGACCCTTGGGCAGGGTTGCACTCTGTCGTCCTGCAGGAGTTGTTTCAAACAACTGATTCCATCCATTCCAGGCAGCATCAGATCCATCAGCACAAGATCAATCGCCTGGTTCGACCCAAAACTGCCCAGGAAATCCTCTGCTGTTGCGTAGGCCAACACCGTGTGGCCTTCATCCACGATTTCCTCTTGCAGAAGTTCTCTGATGCGTGGATTGTCTTCCACCACGGCGATCGTGAGAGTGCGTCCGCCCTGGTCCATCAACGGCATGAACTCCTAAATCATCTTGATGCTTCTTGCCGAGTCGTGTCGGTGAGCTTCACGATTCTGCCGTCCTGGAAATAAGCCACCTGACGGGCCCGTGCTGCCACGTCGTCTTCGTGGGTGACCATCACGAGGGTGATTCCCTGACCATGCAGATCATCAAACAGGTCGAGAACCTCGGATGTGGTGCTGGAATCCAGTGCTCCCGTCGGTTCATCGGCAAGGAGCAGGGCCGGACGATTGATGATCGCTCGCGCTATAGCAACACGCTGTTGCTGTCCACCGGAGAGCTGATTGGGCTTGTTATCGAGCCGCTGTCCGAGCCCTACCCGCTCGAGAGCCTCCCGGGCCCGTTGTCGGCGTTGTTCCGGTGGAACACCGGCATAGATCATGGGCAGCATCACGTTCTCCATGGCCGTTGCCTGGGCGAGCAAGTGAAACTGTTGGAAGACAAATCCGAGGGACTGATTGCGGACATCGGCGAGGTCGTCGTCATCCAGTTGCTCCACCGAGATTCCATTGAGCAAGTAGCGACCTCCACTGGGGCGATCCAGACAGCCAAGGATGTTCATTGCTGTGCTTTTGCCTGATCCACTGGCACCCATCACGGCCAAATAGTCGCCCTCAAGCACGGTGAGATCGAGTTTGTTCAGCGCATGGACAGCGAGTTGGCCCTCGCCGTAAATCTTGTCGATCCCGATCAGTTCAGCGACGGTGGTCCTTGGAGCGTGACTGAGATCAGCCAAGGCCGCGCTGACCAGCCAGTGCCATGGCCTCCTGGAGAAGTGGTGTTCCCGAAACGGCTGTATTGGCCCATTGGAACAAAGGATTGGAAAGGATCCCTCCCACGGCGGTGACTAGCACGCACCCAATCAGAGCAGCTCTTAAGGGCTGCATTCCCATCAGCGACCAGCGCACTTCTGGATAGGCCTTGACGACCTCAGAGGCTTCCTGTGGTTCCTTCACCACCATCATCTTGATGACGGAGATGTAGTAATAGATCGAAACCACAGAGGTGATCAGACCCACAACAACCAACAAATACTGGTGGTCTGCCCAGCCGGCGAAGAACAGATAAATTTTTCCGAAAAATCCCAGCATTGGTGGGATTCCGCCCAGGGAAAGCAAACACAAACTGAGGCCAAGTGTGATTAGGGGGTCCTTCTGATAGAGCCCCGCATAATCAGAGATTCGATCACTTCCAGTTCGGATCGAGAAGAGAATGATGCAGGCGAAAGCGCCCAGATTCATAAACAGATAAGCCGCCATGTAAAGGACCATGGCTGCAAAACCATCTTCGGTTCCACACACCATGCCGATCATGACGAAGCCGGCTTGGCCGATCGAGCTGTACGCCAGCATCCGCTTCATCGAGGTCTGAGCGAGGGCTACGACATTGCCCAGGGTCATGCTCAAGACCGCGAGAACCGTGAACAGCAATTTCCACTGGGTGTCGAAGGCCCCGAAACAGCCGATCAGGATGCGAAGGGCAAGGGCAAATCCCGCAGCTTTTGATCCAACGGAAAGGAACGCCACCACTGGCGTCGGAGATCCTTCGTAAACGTCTGGCGTCCATTGGTGAAATGGAACCGCAGCGATTTTGAAGGCGACCGTTGCGAGGACGAACACCAGGGCAAGGGCTGCCAATGGGGTGGAACTCGTCTGGAGTGCGGCCCCAATCGCCTCAAGGCTGGTGCTGCCGCTCAGTCCATAGAGCAGTGATGAGCCGTAGAGAAACACCGCTGCGGCTGCGGAGCCCACCAGGAGATATTTGAGAGCAGCCTCAGAGCTCCTCGCATCCCGCTTCATGTAGCCGGAGAGCAGATAGCTGGCCACTGAAAGGGTCTCCAGGGAGACGAAGACGCTCACCAGGTCTGTGGCACCGCACAGGAGCATCGCTCCAAGGGTTGCCGCCAGAAGGATGGCCGCGTACTCACCCACTGGAGTACCGCTTTGCTCGGCGTATCGCCAACTGATCAGCAGGGACAACAGGGTCGAGAGGGCGATGACAGCCCGGAACGCGATGGCCAGGTTGTCCGCCAGGAAAGCACCCAGGAACGAGGGCTCCAGTGGTGCATTCCACTGCAAGGCGAGCAACACCAGCGCTGTGCTGAGGCCGACGTAGCAAATGGGTGGAACCCAGCGGGCCGCGACCCGTTCCCCAGCCAGATCCACCAGCAGCGTGGCAATCATCGCGAGCAGGACCGCGGCCTCAGGAAGAACCGCAGTGGCATTCAACGAGAGGTTGAGCAGCTCACCGGGCGCTGCCATGGCCTGGGTGGCGAGAAGGAAGGCACCCATTTCGGGCATGACAAGCCTCAATTCCAATGGCTTGCGGGGACTTTAGCCGCGCTTCCACGTCGCCACGGTTCTGCTGCCAAGTGTGGGTCGATGCGATAAAGAAGGAACACGGTTCATGGTCTGCTCTTTGGCGCACACCCTCGTCATCGTTGAGAG
>CAZJLQ010000017.1:0-11431 GCA_964546675.1 uncultured Synechococcus sp. | reverse complement strand
CCCGTCGCATTGGACGCCGACGCAGGGATGCATCCCCATCCAGCACAAAGTGGCGCCCGTTCCGGCCGGCGAGCAAGCCGAGCATCAGGCGCATCGTGGTGCCTGAGTTGCCGCAGTTCAGAACCTGGTCCGGTTCCTGAAGTCCGTCCAGGCCGACGCCGGTCACGCTGACGAGGCCCCCCGCTTCGATGGGGCTGATCTCAACTCCCATCAAGCGCAGGCAGGCTGCCGTGCTCAAGGGATCTTCGGCGGGCAGCAACCCCTCGATGGTTGTCGTCCCTTCGGCGATCGCTCCGAAGAGAAGCGATCGATGCGAAATCGACTTGTCGCCAGGCACACGCACGCTGCCTGAAAGGCTGCCGCCCGCTTTCAGGACTCGAGGGGAGCTGATGCCGTCAGTCGCGCTCAAGAACGGGAGTTCATCGATCGCCGATTTTATGGGGCGGTGATGGTTCGCTCCTTCCGCGTTCAAAACGTGTCGTCAGCACATTCATCGCCACCATCACCATGCCCACGCCGCTGAAGACCAGTCCGCGCAACCCCAGCTCGGCCCTCCGCATGTCCCAGCCAACAAGACGGAGCAGACAGAAACCGAGCAACATCAGGGCACTAAGTCGCAAGGGCCTGTCTCTGCAGAGAATGCTGAGGCTGTACAGCACCAGGGCCTCAACGGCCCAGATCAGGGTCAGCCAGGTGCCGTCCGCTCCTCCCTGAAGCACCACAAGAACCACAGTCATGCTCAGTGGTGCTGCCAGAAAGCGCTGCGGCTGCCTGCAGACCAGGGCATCAATGGCTGACATCCAGCCCAGCATGGCTGGAGTGGGTTGGCCATGGCTTTGGGGTGTTCTGGGATAGCTGCAGGTTGCGATGACCAGAAGCGTCAGGCTTGCCGTTTGCAGCGGCCATCCCATCGCTGGAGCGCCCACCAGCACCACAAGACCCAGCCAGAACAGCAGCACACCCTGCACCCGTTGCCGCGGCCAGATCGCGTCGGATGGCAGCCGCCAGAGGATGAGCGCTATCCCCGCTGCGGATGGGGCCAGCAGCCCTGTCGGTCCACGGCCAAGGATGCAGAGGATGAGGCTGAAAACGGCGAGGTCCCCGCTGACTTGATGCACTGCCTGCCAGAGCGGTCGCTCCTTTAAAGGGGTGTTGGTTGTCCAGAAGCGCAGCACCATCAAGGTGAGGATTCCGCTCCCATCGACAAGAGCGAGCACAACCGGGCTCAGATCGGTTGAGGTTGTGGCCAGTCGATTCAGCCCGAACGCCAGCAGGGAGACCCAGGCCAGGCTGAGCAGAACGTCCGCTTCACCCTGTAGACCTCGCTTCAGGCCTCGATCGGCCATCACCAGCAGCACGCCCATCAGCAGCAACCAGGCGAGGGGTGCACAGCCCACGTTGGGAAGTCTGATTGCTGCCTGAAGCCCCCATCCACCAAGAGCCAGCGTGGCTGTCGAGAGCACAAGTCCAACGCTGCGGCCTCTGCAGAGAGTTCCGTTCAAGCGATCGGTAGCGATGCAAACCCCGGTGGAGAGCAGGAGCATCGGCGGAATGGTTCCACCGAAATGGGCAAGACTCCAAAGCGGGCTGTTGTCCCCGACGGACGACAGCACGGTGGTGCAGATGTTGATCCAAACCAGCACTGAACCGATTAACACGATCCGTCGGTGTTGTTCCACCGGCCTGGGCCAGCGGGCCAGGCCCAGGCTGATCAGCAGGAAGCCAACCCTCAGCCAATCACGACTCCCTGATGTGGCGAGGTCGTTCATGGTCCAGGTCGCAAGCGCCGGTAGGCCAACCCCAGCGAGGGCAAGCCCCGTGCGGATCGATGCCAGACCTGGGGCCTCAGCAGCGCGTCGAATCAGCCATTGCTGCCCCAGTCCGATGCCGCTCAGAAGAATGAAATCCGCTGCGGCACCGTGACCATCCACCAGGAGGACAAGGACAACCGTGTCGAACAGAAGCAGGGCTGCTCCTGCCAGGCGCGTCATCCATCCATCCCTGCGTTGCAGCGCATCGATCAAAAACCCCGCACTCAGCAGGATCAGCAGCATGGCCAGCATCAAGGGCTGATCCAGCGGCTGCAGCAGACGGCCGATTGATGTGACGGCCAAGACGAGCGCTGCCGACCAGTCGGTTCGAGCGAGGGCCTTCTCCACAGGCAGCTGGTTCAGTCTGGAGACCCCTCCAGCGCAGAGGGCTGCAGCGAGCAGGCCGGCCGCACCCCAACTGGCTGCTTGCAGAAGAACAAGAAGAGTGATCCAGCCAATCCCGGTCGACGCTCGTAGCCATGCTCGGTTCCGTTGGACCGCATGGGGTGGGCACCAGTGCAGTCTCCAAAGGTCGAAACCAGCGACGACGCATCCAAGAAGAGCAGCAACGTCCGCACCTCGGAGTCCGTCTCCGATCGCCGTGGCGGGGTCGATGTTCATCCACAGCAGCGCCACAAGAAATGACGTGGTGATCAGAGTGCGGGTTGGCCCCTGCCGGGCTGCTGGGCTGATCAGCCCGATCAATGTGATCAGGCCAACCAGTGCCTGGGTTTCTGTCGATGGCGCCGCTGCCGTGATCGGAACCAGGCTGATCACCACATGGGTCGCTGAAAGCCAGGCACTGGGAGCGATCTGGGCCAGCAAAAGATTGATGCCGATCGCTGAGCCCAGCAGGGTCAGAGCGAGCCCGGCGCTATCGACCCACTGAAGGCCCAGGCCGGGCCAGGTGATCGCGGCAGCGGCGGCGAACAGGTGGAGTGCTCCCGCTCCGCTTCGCAGCCAGAGCGTCAGGGAGCGAAAGCTGCTGTCGGATCTGACGAGCAACGATGGGATCACCATCGCGAGGCAGATCCCCTCCACGACCAGGAAACGCAGCAACGGTGCCATCACGGAAATGGCACTGACAGCAACGAAAGCAACTCCCGCAACAATGGCTGCGACGCCGAGCACCCCCGTCCAGTTCTTGAGCAGTTGGGTTTCCAGTTGATGCCAGCGCCCTGGGGAGGGTTTGGGTTGCGGCTCCGATGGGGCTGGCTCTGATCGGGTTGGCTTTGGTCGGGTTGGCGTAGTGGTCGGTTGGGGCGTCCCAGGCGCTGCGGCTGCTTGGACCGATGCAGCCGCAACCGGCTCGGCTGGGGCATCTTGAAAACCACGCCGAGAGGACAGCTCGGGGCTGCCCCGTGAGGTCATGCCTGATGCCGATCGCTCGACGAATCCCGGCTCAGCGGCCTGACGCTTGAGCTCCTGTTCAAGAACCGCAAGCCGCCGCCGCAGTTTCGAGAGCTGGATTGTGTTCTGGATGATCAGCACGGGCAGGCCGATGGCCAGCCCAAGGACGAGCGCGGCTCCCAACACCCAGGCCATAACCCAGAGCGCCTGGATGAGAGCATTCATCGGCCGATCGAGCGTTGAGCGTTAGCCGATTCTTCAGCAAATCCGCTGCATCAGCCGATCCAGCGCATAACCGAACAGATTTGGATCAGGTTCCTCGGCTCCCAGATCATCAAGGCCAAGTTCGCTCCAACGGTCTGCGACGTGGCGTTCCAATTCCTGAGGGCGGCTCAGGGGCTCGCCCCAGTCATGGTTTTTCTCCGGCCCCACCTTGGTGGTGGCATCGATTGCTAGACGCCCACCGAGTCCGAGCTGTTCGCTGGCGAAATCGAGACTGTCGAACGGGGTGTCTTCCAACGTAAAGAGATCCCGCTGTGGGTCCACCTGGGCTGCAATCGCCCACACCACCTGACGTGGATCACGGACGTTGATCTGGCTGTCTACCACCACCACGAACTTGGTGTAAGTGAATTGAGGCAGGGCGCTCCAGAACGCCATGGCGGCACGCTTGGCCTGGCCGGGATAGGCCTTGTCGATCGAAATCACCGCCAGCTTGTAGCTCAGGGCTTCCATCGGCAGGAAGAAGTCGGTGATCTCAGGGATCTGCTGACGCAGGATCGGGGTGTAGATGCGGTTCAAGGCGATGGCGAGCATCGCTTCCTCCTTCGGTGGACGCCCGCTGAACGTGGTGAGAAAGACCGGGTTGCGGCGCTGCGTCATGCAGTGGAAACGCACCAGTGGTGAGTCCTCGACACCGCCGTAGAAGCCCATGTGATCTCCGAACGGGCCGTCCGGCATCACCTCCCCAGGTGTGATCGTGCCCTCCAGAACAACCTCGCTGTGACTGGGCACCTGCAGGTCCACGGTTTTGCAGGGAGCGAGCAGCACCCCACGGCCTGCATAGATCCCGGCAAAAAGCCATTCGCTTAGTTGCACAGGGATGGGAGTTGCTGCGGCCATGACAAGCAGGGGGTGCACGCCGATCGCAACGGCAACCTCCAGTTTTTTGCCCAGAGCTGCGGCCTTGCGCAGGTGGCGGGCTCCACCGCGAACGCTCAGCCAGTGCACCGTCATCGTGTTGACCGACTGTCTCTGAAGGCGATAGACGCCAACGTTTGGAACCCCGGTTTCCGGATCCTTGGTGATCACGAGGCCAAGGGTGATCACGCCGCCGGCGTCACCTGGCCAGGGCCGGATCAGGGGGATGCTGTTGAGATCGACGTCATCCCCATGGAAGACCTGCTGATGGCAGGGGGGGATCAGGTCGCGGTCTGGCTTGGCCTTCACCAGATCCCAGAACACCCGGGCGAATTGCTTGGTTTCTTCCAGCCCCTTTGGCGGGCGGGGCTGTTGCAGCAGTGCCAGGCGGCTGCCCAGCTCTTCGAGCTCTTCCGCCCGTTCCAGCCCCATGCTCCACACCACACGCTCGACGGTGCCGAGCGTGTTGACCGCCACGGGCATCGGGGAACCGATCACGTTTTCGAACAGCAGGGCAGGCCCCCCCATGGCCAGCACCCGGTCAGCGATCGCAGCCAGCTCAAGATCGGGATCAACTGGTGCTGTGATCCGTCTGAGCTGGCCTCGTTCCTCCAGCAGGTTCAAGAAGCCGCGCAGGTCGCGGGTGGCCGCTCCGGATCCGAACAGGGCCATGGCTGCGCCAGGTAGGGCAAAGACGATCCCGGTACTGTGTCGCACGCTGATCCGGAGCGTGGCCTTGCAGATTTCCTACTTCCATGTGCCGGCGGACATGCCTGTGGACTGTCGCCCGGACGCCGCCGTGGTGATCGATGTTCTTCGGGCGACAACCACCATTGCCTGGGCATTGCATCACGGTGCTGAGGCGGTGCAGGCGTTCGCCGACCTCGACACGCTGCGGGGTACTGCTGAGGCATGGCCTGCCGCAGAGCGCCTGCTGTTGGGTGAACGGGGAGGCCAGCGGCTCGAGGGGTTTGATCTGGGCAATTCACCCGTGGCGGTGACCCCAGACACCGTCGCCGGAAAACGGCTGTTCATGAGCACCACCAACGGCACCCGTGCCCTGGATCGGGTCCGTGAGGTTCCCCTCCTGATGACGGCTGCACTGCCGAATCGAGACGCCGTGGCGCGCCGATTGCTGGCGCAGCAGCCCGCGTCGCTGGTGATCGTCGGCAGTGGTTGGGAAGGTGCTTATTCCTTGGAGGATTCTCTGGCGGCGGGGGCGTTGGCTGCCCGGCTTCAGGACCTCGATTCCAGTGCTGGAGTGGATGCGAATGATGAGTTGACCGCAGCGCTTGCACTGTGGAACCAATGGGCTCACGATCCGGAAGCATGCCTTCGGGTCGCCAGCCATGGGCGACGGCTGATTGGTTTGGGCGATCACGATGCCGATTTTCGCTGCTGTGCAGGAGTCGATCAGCTCGATGTCGTCCCCACCCAGGTCGAACCTGGCGTTTTGAAGGCGGCCTGAGCAGTTTTAAAGTCCATCCTCTGAACCGAACTTGTGACCGATTTCCTGGCGGCCGCCGTGCAGCTCACGAGCGGCCGGGACCCGGAGGTCAACTTCAATGCTGCAGAGGAGCAGATTGATCTTGCGGCGCGTCGAGGGGCCGAATTGGTTGGTCTGCCGGAGAATTTTGCCTTCATGGGCGACGACGAGCGGCGCCTTGAACTCGCTCCGTCCCTCGCTGAGCAGTGCAGCCGATTCCTGGTGACGATGGCCCGCCGTTATCAGGTTGTTCTTCTTGGTGGAGGGTTCCCTGTACCCGTGGGAGATGGCAGCCGCACGCTCAACCGTGCCGAGCTCGTTGATCGCGACGGTCAGATCTTGGCCAGATACGACAAGATCCATCTCTTCGATGTCGACCTCCCCGACGGGAACACGTACAGGGAATCGGCAACGGTGACCCCGGGAGATGCGCTTCCTCCCGTGGTGGATGTGCCTGAAATGTGTCGTCTGGGGGTATCCATCTGTTACGACGTGCGCTTCCCTGAGGTTTATCGCCATCTCGCCGGTGCCGGCGCCGATCTGCTGATGATTCCCGCTGCGTTCACGGCGTTCACCGGCAAAGACCACTGGCAGGTGCTTCTGCAGGCCCGCGCGATCGAGAACACCGCCTATGTGCTCGCCCCTGCCCAGACAGGCCTTCACTACGGACGCCGCCAGAGCCACGGCCACGCCATGGTGATCGATCCCTGGGGAACCGTTCTCGCTGATGCCGGCGTTCAGCCGGGTGCCGCCATTGCCCCTGTGAACGTTTCCCATCTGGGCCACGTGCGTGAGCAGATGCCGAGCTTGCGGCACCGACAGCCAGCCCTGTTCTGACCTGATGATGGCTGCCATGCGGTCCCGTCGACTGGCGCTGCTTGCGGTGGCGCTTGTTCAGTTCTCGACGCTGATCTCAGCGCTGCCCGCCCGGGCAGCCAGCGCCTTGGCGGCCTGGGCCCTCACGGAAGACGGCAAGCTTCAGCTCCGAACCAGCCGCAATGCCAGCCTGCAGGCCTTTTTTCAGAAGGCCAGCGATGGGCGAGGCACACGGGTGTGGATCGATTTCCCCGGTGAACTGCGGTTTCCCAGAAAACTGACGGGCCGCGGCCCGGTCAAGGAGATCCGCCTTGGCAAACCGAAGCCGGGCTCCACACGCCTGGTGATTGAGTTCCGGCCTGGGGTGAACCTTGATCCTTCCCAGTTGAAACTGCGGGGAACGGCTCCAGATCGCTGGGAGCTGGCGTTCAAGGGTCTAAAGACCCGGGGCCTGGTGGATATGGGAGAGGGTGATCTGACGGCCCGGACAACGGCATGGCGTCCTCCCACCCGAATTGTTCCGAACACAGCCCCCGTCAATCCAGCTGGCCTGCCGAAGGTCGCTCGCAATCGTTACCGGGTTGTGATCGATCCGGGCCACGGCGGTCCGGACCCTGGTGCCGTCGGGATCGGCGGATTGCGCGAAACCGATGTGGTGCTGGATGTGTCGTTGCAGGTGGCGGCGCTGCTTCGGGCCCGTGGCGTGGACGTTCGCATGACGCGCACGTCGGAGATTGATGTGGACCTGCCCCCTCGCGTCAGCTTGGCCAATCGCACCGGAGCCACAGCTTTGGTCAGCATCCATGCCAATGCTCTGAGCATGAGCCGGCCGGATGTGAATGGCATCGAGACGTTTTATTTCTCCGATCCGCGCTCCGGCCGCTTGGCGTCGTACCTCCAACAGCAGATGATGGCGGTCTCACCCGGCACACCTGATCGAGGCGTGCGCCGTGGTCGCTTCTTTGTGATCCGCCGTTCCACGATGCCCTCAGCCCTGGTGGAAATGGGCTTTGTGACCGGTGAGATCGATGCTCCGCGTCTGGCTCGCGCTGATCACCGTCGTCGTCTTGCGCTGGCCCTCGCCGCTGGCATCCTGAACTATCTCAAATTCGAGGTGCGGTGACTCCCGTTCTCGGCTTGTTTGATAGCGGTGTAGGGGGCCTCACCGTTCTGCGTCGTGTGCTCGAACGGCATGGCCCCGTTCGATGCATTTACTTGGGGGATACGGCAAGGGTTCCCTATGGCAGCCGTTCGGCGCCGGAAATTCGATCGATTGCGGCGGAAGTGGTCGGTTGGCTGCGCCAGCAGGGGGTCACCACCGTTGTGATGGCGTGCAACACCACGAATGCTTTGGCACGGGATGTGGCGGAGGGCCAGGCAGGTGTTCCGGTCATTGGTCTGATCGGAGCAGCGGCGGCGATGGTGCAAGAGCAACGGGTCGGCGTACTGGCAACGCCTGCCACGGTCGAATCAGGGGCATACCGAGCCAGCATCGAGGCTTTGCACCCAGGTTGTCTGGTGTTGGAGCGAGCCTGCCCTGACTTTGTCCCCTTGATCGAACAGGGCCAGATCGACGGCGATCAGATCCGACGCGTTGCGGCTGCCTACCTCGAACCCCTGCTGGCCAGTTCTGTTCAGGAGATCATCCTCGGCTGCACCCACTACCCCCTTTTGGTTCCGCTGTTGCGGGAGCTTCTTCCGCCCTCGGTGCGTCTGATCGATCCGGCCCTGGGCGTCACACAACAGCTGGATGCTGTTCTGGGCACGCCGCAGCCGTGTTCAGAGTCGTCGATGCATTTGGATCACTGCCGTCTCTGCGTGACGGCGGATGCAGATGGTTTTGCAGAGCGGGCCACACCTTGGCTTGGAGAACGTCCAGCCGTCCGGCTTGTGCATCTGCGTTCCAGCTCAGAAGGCCACTAGGATCGCGGCGCAAAGGGGGTTCATGTTCACTGTCACCGAGTTACTGGAGCCGGTCGAGAACGACCTCGAGACCCTGCTCGGCGACCTTCGTAGCCTGATCGGAGCTGGACATCCGATTCTTCAGGCAGCAGCTGAGCATCTTTTCAGTGCAGGGGGAAAACGGGTTCGGCCTGGAATCGTTCTGCTGATTTCCCGAGCTTTATCCAGCACGGGTGAACTCACGCCACGGCATCGACGCCTGGCGGAGATCACCGAAATGATTCACACGGCATCTCTCGTCCACGATGACGTTGTTGATGAAGCGTCGACGCGACGAGGTGTTGCCACAGTTCACAGCAGGTTCAATGCGCGAGTGGCTGTACTTGCCGGTGATTTCCTGTTCGCCCAAGCGAGTTGGCATCTCGCCAATCTTGATGACCTCGATGTGGTGAAACTGCTGAGCCGGGTGATCATGGATCTTGCTGATGGTGAAGTTAAACAGGGGCTATTCCGATACGACACATCGCAGAGTTTTGAGACTTACCTGGAGAAGAGTTACTTCAAAACGGCTTCATTGATCGCGAACAGTTCCAGAGCCGCTGGGGTGCTCAGTGGCTGCTCGACCGATGAGCTCGATGCTCTTTATCAGTTCGGTCGGCAGCTCGGTCTGGCATTTCAGGTCGTTGACGACATCCTGGATTTCACAGGCAACGATCAACAACTCGGCAAGCCAGCTGCAAGCGACCTGGCAAGCGGTTACCTCACTGCTCCATGCTTTTATGCCATGGAAGAGCACCCTGAACTCAAGGCACTGATCAAGACGGAATTCAGTGAAGAGGGAGATTTAGAACAAGCCCTCAGCATGGTCCGGTCGTCCCGTGCGATTCCTCGAACCCACGAATTAGCGGAAACATTTGCCCGCGAATCGCGCGAATCGATCGCCTGGTTACCCGATTCCTCTTACAAACGGGCTTTGCTGGAGCTGCCGGATTTCGTTCTCAGTCGTCTGTCCTAATCAGGGCTTTTTGGACCTCTGAAAGGGTTGAGATCCTGCAGGGGTTGCCGTCCAAAATGGTCTGATCAAGTGTTTGATCCAGCACCCACACCCGACACCCAGCCGCGAGTGCTGCGGCGGTTCCGGCTTTGGAATCTTCCAATGCCCAGCACTGATCGGCGTTGGTTCCCAAGCGCCGGGCCGCAAGAACAAAGGGTTGGGGATCCGGTTTTCCCCTGTTGAGTTCAGGGTCATCGCCGTAAACCCTTTCCTGGATGAACTCCAACCAGGGGTGGGGTGCGCTTTTGAACGCCACGGCGTCTCGGCTGCTGCTGGTGACCAATGCCATCGGGATGCCCTGCTGGATGCAGGTCTGAATGAGTGACTCCGCACCAGGCATTGCTCGGGCTTTCGGCAGCAGTTTGCGGGCGATCGGCTG
This sequence comes from uncultured Synechococcus sp., assembly GCA_964546675.1. Classification (GTDB taxonomy): domain Bacteria; phylum Cyanobacteriota; class Cyanobacteriia; order PCC-6307; family Cyanobiaceae; genus Parasynechococcus. Next base: position 1,493 of record CAZJLQ010000017.1, on the reverse strand, counting down.
TTGGATCGCCAGCAGAGCTTCGTTGCCCACAGCACTGGGCAACCAGCTGTCGACTTCGGACGCACAGTCCTGTCGGCGACGTCCCCGCAGTTCAAGCAGCTGAGATGGCGACAGTTGAGCACCGAAGTGTTCGGCCGCTTCCGCCCACGCCCGACCATGCAGTGGTTCGGTGTCGAGCAGAAGTCCATCGAGGTCAAACAGGCAGGCGGCGGGAGTTTGGAGGGCGTCCAGCACGGTTGGTCCAGCCGTTGTTCGTAGCAACAGTCAAGCGTCCCGTCTCGGTGGATTGAGCGTTGGCGTGATGGGTGCCATGGATTTGTGGACTGAACGGAAAATGCGTTGTTGTTCGAAACTCCGTTCTTGAATTGTTTCCATCTCTCCAGAAGGAACTGTTTGATCTGTCTTATTCAGCGCTCAAAACCGAATGGTTTGACTTCAGATGCGAGAAGGATTGACCCGCAGGGTTTGTTCTTTTCCCCAGGCGTTGATGTACTGCTTTCCTGAGCAGAATTGTTGCTGTCCAGCGCGGCAGGGTTCACGATCGAGCCGATTCTGGACAGACTTCCTCTCGGATTGAAACGTCTGCTCCCGTGACCGAACCCTCGACCACCACGATTGAGAGTGTGCTGCATGAGCAGCGGGTGTTCGAACCTCCCACGGAGATGGCAGCCAAGGCGCGGATCGGCAGCCTGAAGGCTTATCGGGCGCTGGCGGAGGCGGCCCAAACCAATCCCGATGCCTTCTGGGGAGATGCTGCGCGGCGGGAGTTGCACTGGTTCGAGCCGTTTCACACCGTGTTGGATTGGAGCGAGGCCCCCTTTGCCCGCTGGTTCGAGGGTGGCACGACCAACCTGTCCTTTAACTGCCTTGACCGTCACCTTGACGGACCCACCGCTGACAAGACGGCACTGATCTGGGAGGGGGAGCCCGGTGATGTGCGCCGTTTCAGCTACCGCGAATTGCATGCAGAGGTGTGCAAGGCGGCCAATGCCCTTAAAGCCATGGGCATTGCCAAGGGTGATCTGGTGGCGCTTTACATGCCGATGATTCCCGAAGCGGCCATCGCGATGTTGGCCTGCGCCCGGATCGGTGCCCCCCATTCGGTGGTCTTCGGAGGTTTTTCGGCCGAAGCACTTCGCGATCGGTTGATTGATGGTGAGGTCAAGGCAGTGATCACTGCTGATGGAGGCTTTCGCAAAGACAAGGCCGTGTCCCTCAAGCCTGCCGTGGATGCGGCGCTTGCCGATGGTGCCTGTCCGACGGTGCAGTCGGTGTTGGTGGTGCAACGCACCAAGCAGGACGTGACGATGGTGGAGGGCCGTGATCAGTGGTGGCATCAGCTGGTGGAGGGGCAGAGCGCGGACTGCCCGGCTGAACCGATGGCCAGTGAGGACCGGCTCTTCGTTCTTTACACCTCCGGCTCAACCGGAAAACCGAAGGGTGTTGTTCACACCACAGCTGGATACAACCTCTGGGCCCATCTCACCTTCCAA
>CAZJLQ010000016.1:0-12425 GCA_964546675.1 uncultured Synechococcus sp. | reverse complement strand
CCAGAGGCCTGCGGCGAGCGCACTGGAGCTGGAACTCGGACTGTTGTCGTCATTGCCAAGCCAGATTCCAAGAACCCAGTGCCGGGATGGTTCGTAACCAACGAACAGCAGATCCCGTCCCTCGTTGGTGGTTCCTGTCTTGCCTCCCTCCTGTCCCCCCAGGAAGGCGCTGCGGCCAGTCCCGCTTCGAATCACTGTCCGGAGCATCCCCTGCATGGCGCGGGCCGTTTGCGGTTTCATTGCCCTGCGTGCAGTGTTCAGGCTGCCCTGGCCGGCTCCCAGGAGACTTCGGCACGACTGAGCCTGTTGCTGCTGACAAGTTTCAGCGTCCACAAGCCGGCGGATTGTTGTCGGTGGATGCCACAGGCCATCGTTGGCGACGGCTGCATAGGCGCTTGTGAGCTCGATCAACCTGACCTCGCTCTGACCAAGGGTGAGACCCGGAACAGGGTCGAGATCTGTGGTGATCCCCAGGGCCCGGGCCTGTCTGATCACCTGTTCCAGTCCGACCGTTTTGGCAAGACGAAGCGCGGCGGTGTTGCTGCTGGAGGCGAAAGCACTGGTGAGGGAAAGCTGGCCTCGGCATGGGCTGTCGAACCTCTGACCGCCCCAGTCCAGCGGGCTGCAATCCAGCTGACTCGCAGGCGAGATGCCCTGCTCGAGAGCGGTGAGATACGTCAACAGTTTGAATGTGCTGCCGGGCTGGCGCAGGGCCATCGTGGCGCGATTGAACTGGCTGAAGCGGTAGTCACGACCACCACTGATCGCGAGAACTCCACCGTTTCGGCTGTCGAGCACGACCACGGCGCCCTGGCTGACGCCAAGTCCGGCTTGGGTGTTCAGCAACGTGCGCAACTGCCGTTCCACCACGGCCTGAAGCACAGGGTCCAGATAGGTTTCGATCAGAAAATTGCCTTCATCGGCAACATCAGCACCCACCAGATCAGTGAGGTCCCGTCGAACTTGATCGCTGTAGTAAGGGGCATTGCTGCGATTGACCTGGCTGCAGGTCTTGGCAGACAACTCGATCGGTCGACGACGCGCCTTTCGGGCTTCGTCGATCGACAGGCGTCCTTCATCGGCCATCTTGTTCAGCACTCGATTGCGTGCCTCTAGGGCTCGTTGCGGGAACTGGCAGGGGTCATGGCCGTTGGGCGAGGGCAGCAGACCGACCAGCAGTGCTGACTGATCGAGGTTGAGATCAGCTGCCGATCGGTTGAAATAAAACTGAGCGGCGTCCTCAAAACCGAAGCCAACCCCGAGATACACCCTGTTCAGATAGCTGAGCAGCAGTTCGGCTTTGCTGAATCGAGTTTCCAACTGAAGAGCCACCATCAGCTCCCTCCATTTGCGCTCAAGCGTGTCGCCTTCCCCCACTTGCTCGGGATAGAGGCTGCGAGCCAGTTGCTGGGTCAAGCTGCTGCCACCCTCCAGCACCTGCCCTCCGGAGAGGTTGGTGATCAGGGCCCGCAACGTGCCGATCGCATCGATGCCTGGATGCCACCAGAATCGGTTGTCTTCACTGGCCAGAAGGGCATCGATCAGTGAAGGGGAAAAGGCGCTGACCGAATCCAGTTCGCGGTGGCGTTGAGAATGAACCGATTCGATCGGCTGATCGTTGATGTCATAGATCGCGATCGGTCCCTGCACCGTTGCCAGACGGCCGCGGACAGGCACGCTGACATTCGCCAACAGAAGGATTGCTCCACTTGTGGCGAGTCCCGTTGCCACCACAGCCGCAGCGAGCCGTTTCAAGCGACGGGTCCGCTTCGAAGCCGGGTCATGAAATTCAAGGGTCGGTGCACCTGGTTCCGAACTGGGAGCCAATGCGAGTCGGTCTCCGTCCCGGAGTTCCAGGGTGCGAACCCGGCGCCCTTTCCACCAAAGTCCGTTGGTTGAGTTCTGATCGATCAGGCTCCAACCGGTCCGGTTCCGTTGGAGCAGAGCGTGCAGACGGCTGATCGCTGGATGATGCAACGCGATCTCCAGATGTCCTTCGCGGCCCAGCCGGTAGCTCTCTCCATGTAAGGGGATCTGTCGATCCGGTTGATCAAGCTGGTGAATGACGAGACTTGCCGTGTCTGAATCAGCTCGGAGCTCAGTCACGACGCGCTGTCTCCCGTTGCATAAACAGATCCAGCAGGAAGCAGCCCACAGCGAGATTGATCGCGATATCGGCGATGTTGAACACTGGAAAACGAATCGGCACCAGGGCCAGAAAGTCGATCACGTAGCCGAGGCGCCAACGGTCGAGTCCATTGCCGATCGTTCCCCCCAGCAGGAATGCAACGGCCAGCGCCTGCCATGCCGCCAGCCGACGCTGTCTCCAGAGCCAGATGATCACGGCCACGCTGACGCTGAGGCTCAGCACCGCCAGAGGCAGGGTGGAGTCCCTGAACAAGCTGAACGCTGCTCCGGTGTTGCGAACCAGCTGGAGATCCAGCAAACCGGGCACAGCTGTTCGGGTCTGCCCGCCGCTGAGCAGACTGCTCATCCACACTTTGCTGCCCTGATCGAGGATCACGACGACTGCAGCCAGCGTGAAAACGGCAAGGCGATCGATGCTCCGGCTCTTCATCCTTCAATCAGAAGCAGGCGCCTCAGCCCTACGGCCAGCACACCGACCGCTGCACAAAGAAGCAACTGGGCTGGCAGAGGGCCCAACGAGAATTCGTACAACAGCTGTGGCAATGGCGTGGTCCAGCGGCTGAACAGGGCCCCGAGTCCGAGGTTGAGCATTCCGCAGAGCTGAATGCTGAGAAGTCCAGCGATCGCGGCTCCGGTTTGAGCGACCACATCGCCCATCCCGTTCTGCTGAGCAAGGCGTCCTGTTAACCAGGCAGCGGGAACGAATCCGGCCAGAAATCCAAAACCAGGATTCATCAGATAGGTCACGCCACCTCCACCTTGAAATACCTCAAGATCCGCCAGCCCAATCGTCAGGTAGGCCACTGCGGCGATCACCCCGGCTCGAGGTCCGCTGACCAGCGCACAGAGGAGCAGGGAGGGAACCTGCCAGGTGGCTGGTAGATCGACGAGATGGGGGGAAACGGGCAGGAGGATGGCAGACGGTAGAAGGCTGCCGATCAGGATCAGCAAAAGTCCGGCTAGAGCACCGCTCCAGGTTGCGAGGGCCCGCACAGGGGTGGATCGTCTCGGTCCATCCTGCTCGAGAATGCAATCCCTGCCCAGATCTCATGGCTTCGATCGGCGACAAGATGCGACTGAAGGACTCGGTTCCATATCTCAAAACGGCTGATCCGATGCCGATGCTGCGCCCACCTGACCTGATCAGTTCTGGGGAGATTGGTGAAGTGGTGGCCCTTCATCCCCTCGACGTGCTTGCGGTTCGGTTCCGACGTGGCACGTTCCTGATTGCCCAGGACCGTCTCGTCTGCGTCGATCAGCCGGATTCAGCACCCTGAATCGTCAGGTTGGACCAGACGCGTTCCAGAGCGGTAAGCCGATCACTGGGGCCGCAAAGGCTTAACCGAGGAGCCTGAAGGTGCTCTTGCGCCACTCTGATCAGATCTGTGCTGGTCAAGGATTCCACGGCCTGCCTGCAGCGGTCGTCATGGTCGTTCTGCAGACCGAGTCCTCGAAGCTGAACACGTCGTTCCGCCCGTTGCGAACTTGTTTGGCGTCCGTGAGCCATCTGCCCGAGGTATTTGCATTTCGCTAGATCCAGGTCGGCGTCGGAGAGGGGATCGGAGAGCAGTTCCTGCCAGCTCTCCATCAGGAGCCGCAGCGACAGCTCAGAGCGTTCCTCACCGCTGGATGCATGCATGACGAAGGGAGCCTGCTGAACGCGGCATGGGAGGTGAACCCCAACGTCGTAAGCAACGCCGTGCTCCTCCCTCAGCCGGCGGAAGAGCAGGCTTGACATGCCCACGCCTAGATGGCACTGAAGAAGCCGCAGGGGCAGGTCATCGGCATGACCATGGGGAACCGTGGGCTGTCCGAGCATGATCACGACTTGCTCAGTCGCCAGCGGCTGGCTGATCAAGGTCTCGCGACGGGTCTCTCCGATCGATTGAGTCACTCCAGGCGCAACAAAGGGTTCGCCGCTGCTCGAGCTCCAGTCACGGAAACCGGGCCACTGCATCAGCTCTGATTCCAGTTGCTTCGGCCAAAGTCCGGCCACCGCCAGGACGGCGGGCGAACACTTCATGCCCTCGGCTAGGGGTTGGAGTGCATCGCGATCCAGGTTGGCGACATCGGTTTCCAAACCCAGGGGATCGTGTCCGTAGCCGCCATTGCCGTAGGCAACCTGTCGCCATCCATCGAACGCACAGTGAAACGGATCCTCCCGTTGGCGCTGCAGAGCCTGAAGACTCAGATTGCGTTCAAGGGTGATCTGGCTTTCCACAAGATGGGGAGCGGTCACCATCCAGGCCATCAAGGGCATCAGCTCGGTGGCATCGCTGCTGGCGCAGCGAAGGCTGATCAACAGACCATCTTCATGGGCTTCACAGCGCAGTCCGGCGCCACTCCCTTCCACGAGATCAGCCAGTTGCAGGTGATCATGGGGCCCACAGCCACGACTCAGGACCGAAGCCAGCAGCTGGTGGACGCCGCGCTGGCCCTCTGGATCCGCGGCACTGCCAAAGGGAATCAGCATTTTGGCCGCCATCACATCCGGCGTGCTGAGGGGCTCAAGAAGGAGCTCAGGCCCAGTGGTCACGATGCCTCTCCAGGGAGAGCCACCAGCGTGCAGGCCTGATCGGGTTGGAGATGGGTGAACAATCGCTCCTGCAATGTGACGTCAGTCCAGCTCTTGAGGGCCTCAAGAGGTTGAAGAAGAGCTTGGGGGCGATTCCAAAGCATCTGATTGGCGGCCATGCCCGCCACCTGTGTGGCCGATTCGAGCGCGAATCGCAAACCGTTCCCCACCAGTCGATGGCTCCGTTCCAGTTCCCAGGGTTCGATCGGCTTGTCTGCTGCGCGCTTGAGCTGGTCTGTCACGGCCCGTTCGGCTCGGGCCACATTCTCCTCACTGCAACAGATCTCCAGGGTGACCAAGCTTCCCTGTTCCAGAACGGTGAGATCCATGTCGACAGTTTCGACGATCTGCAGGTTCTCCCGTAGTTCGGAGACGAGACGGCTGCGCCGACCTTCTCCCAGGACGGTGGTGGCGAGATCCGCGCCCATCACCATGGTCTGCTCGCTCGCCGGAGCCATCGACCAGAGCATCAGGAGACGGGCGGATTCCAGACGATCAACTTTGATTTCGTGGCGCCCGGGCTGCACGGCCGCTTGGTGCGAGGGAGCAGCATTGGATGAAGCGCCAGGCAGATCCGCAAGAGCCGACGCATTAATCCTGTCGCGAAGTCCATTGAAAGCTGGTCCAGCAACGGCCAAACAGCAGTTCCTGCCTCGATAACGCTGGGTGTGAAACCCCCGCATCACCTCAGGTGTCATGGCCAGCAGTGAAGCGGGTTTGCCCAGGATGGGCCGGCCGTAGGGATGACCTGGACAGGCTTTGGAGAGGAGTTGTTGAAGAACCTGCTCATCTGGCTGATCGGCGTATTGGGCGATCTCTTCAAGCACCACATCACGTTCCAACCTGAAGGCGTCGTCAGCCAGCGATGGCTGGAGGACCAAGTCGAGGAGCAGGTCAAGCGCCTTGTTGGTCTGGTCTGCTGGGATGAGGACGTGGAAATGCACATCGTCAAAACCTGTTGCAGCGTTGCTGCTGCCACCGAGTGCTTCGATCTCACGGTCAAAGGCCCCTGCCGGGAGTTGCTGGCTTCCTTTGAAGACCATGTGCTCCAAAAAATGGGCCAGACCCTCCTCCCGCGTCCGTTCCCAGCTGCTTCCCGCCTGGCACCAAAGATCGAGGCAGGTGAGGGACGCATCGGGCATCAGAGCCTCAACGCAGCGCACACCGTTGTTCAACGACCAGTGATCCAGCGACGGACCGGAGGGGAGGGAGTTCAGAACTGCGTGGCAAAGTTCCATTCTGTGCCTGTCTGACTGAATGCAGCCCCCGATGACGGATGGATCAGAGGGCATGCACCCATTGGTCTATGCGCTGGCGGACTGCATCCGCGGCAGTTGGATCGATTTACCCGATCTCAAACCACTCACGCTGGCGTCTGATCTTGAACAGATCAGTGGCTCTTTGGACGGGGAACGCCTTTTCATTCGCAATGAGCTCAAGCGCTGCCGTGGTCTGCGCAAAATGCATCTGGAGATCGCCCGTCTGGGGATGGGATTGCAGATCCTGCACTGCGTTTGGTTTCCTGATCCCAGATTCGATTTACCGATTTTTGGAGCCGATGTTGTTGCGGGTCCCGCAGGGATTTCAGCTGCGATCGTTGATTTGTCACCGGTGTGTGGTCACCTCCCAGCGGTGATCGAAGGCGATCTCTCAGCTCTGCCACGTCCGACGTTCCGCCAAGAGCGGACCCTGCCCGGATGGGGAACCATCTTTTCTCCCCATGTCTGCTTCATTCGGCCCGATGGTCTCGATGAGGAGAAGCAATTCCTTTCTGTTGTTTCCCATTACCTGGAGAGTCTGGGCTCTGCTGTGATGTCTACTTCTCCAGAGTCGTCGTCACACCCTTCAACAGTGGATCGCTACGAAGGCCAGCTTAACTATTGTGTGCAACAAAAACGCAATGACAAAACCCGTCGGATTCTTGAAAAAGCTTTTGACGTCAACTGGGCTGATCGGTACATTACAGAACTTCTGTTTGATGATCCTGAAAGGCCATGTTGAGCCTTGATTACATTTGGTTTGACATCGCGATGCTGTTCGCATGAAAGGTCTGAAAACAGCGAGCATCTTCAAAAGCTTGGACGATCAGACGTTTGCTCAGCTGCTATCTCTGGCAGAAACAAGGCGGTTTGATCAGAACGAATTGATCATCGAGAAAGGAAAAATCAATGATTTTTTTGTAATTTTATTGGAGGGGTGTTTTGAGGTTACTGATCAACTCGGTGATCAAAGGTATGTCATTGCATGCTTGAGCGAGCCCGGGGAATTTGTTGGTGGTCAGTCGCTGCTTGGGCGTCCTGCAAGCATGAATGTGGAAGCTCGTGGTCAGACAAATTGCCTTCTATTTCCTCTGGCTCAGATCAAGAAAAATACTGATATTTACAATGTATTGGTGATGAATTCTGCTGTTGATACTGCACGAAAGCTTGAGTCAACAAATCAATCTTTATTGCTTCAATTGAAGAAGGCTTCGACGGCTTCATCAACGATACTTTTGTGTTTATCTGGCTTCAGTATCGCCATGATATTTCTTTCGTTCATGGCCTCCATAAATTATCCGACTGACGGTCTATGGAGTTGGTTATTTATTTTATTTGTGATACCACCACCATTGATATTTGTTGCTGCGACGCGGCAGCCCTTGGCGACATTTGGGGTGACATCAGAACATTTTGGCAAAAGTCTTCTCGATGGAGTGATTGGAAGTGCTTGTGTGGTTGTCCTCTCTTTTCTCGCTATTTATTTCTTTCCTGGTGTCTTTGGTGTTGATGCGGTTGATGTTGTCAAGGCGATGCACTTGAGCCGTTTGCAAACATATTTGTATCTTATTCACTGCTATCTACAGGAATTCTTTGTTCGTGGATCAATTCAAACGTCACTTGAAGAGGTGATTCAATTGCGGTGGAGAAAGCCATTGGCAATAGTGCTGGCGTCTGCTATTTTTTCCGTTCTTCATTACCCGCTTGGTTTCACCCCGATTGTTGTTACGTTTGCGAGTGGATTGTTGTTTGGTTTCGTTTACTCTCGAACGAGAAATTTAATTGGTGTGACGTTGATTCACTACGTTGCTGGCAAAATCTTTTTTGGTTTATATAATGCCCTTTCTTAGGCGACTAGGCGAGTGGGGAATCTGTTCGGTGGATGGTCGATTGATGCAGTCATGACTCGCTTTGTACGGTTAGGAATTCTTAAAGAATACGCCATAAAATCGAAGAAATTACCATGAACTTCGCAATCCCCTTCTGCTGCGGCTAAATAGTAATCATCCTGATTCTTTGCTGTGAAAGCCGACGAAGCAAGCTCAACCGCTTACACGGTCTCTCAGGGAATCGTTTACAGCGGCAAGTATTCGGACGATCGAGGTCATGTTCCCGGTTCACTTTTGGATAGCAACGAGTTTATTCTTCGATCCTCAAGGGCGGGTCGAAAACTATTGCGACGTCTAGAAAATCCTATTCATCGGTTGCTTCTTCGATTATTTGAACGATTAACGCTTCCAGGAATGGCATTTCACTATGTGCTTAGAAAAATGTATATCGAGCATTGTGTACGTGATGCGATTGCTGAGGGTGCCAAACAGGTTGTTATTCTTGGTGCTGGATTTGATACTTTGGCCTGGAGACTGTCGTCGGAGTATGGCTCAATTCGATTTATCGAAGTTGACCATCCGGCGACTAGCAAAGATAAGAATGAAGCACTTGCTGAACAAATAAAAACGACAAAAAATTATTATTTCTCTGCGGTCGACTTTGCTCGTCAAAACTTATTTGATGCCTTATCAGGGAGTCAATTTTTTGATAAAAATCTAAAATCTGTCTTCGTGTGCGAAGGGGTTTTGATGTACTTGTCTTTGTCTGATGTTGAGATTTTGCTGTCTTCTGTTTCCAAATTAACAAACCAAAAATCACAATTGATCTTTACCGCATTAGAGCCTCTTGACTCCCCAAACAACGATAGTGGCTGGCTTTTGAGATTATATTTGCGTATCAAGCACGAGTCGCTCGGTTGGACATGTGCACAAAATTTAATTTCCCCTTTCCTTGAGAAGCATCATTATCGTTCGATGGAGAGTGTGGATGATCGACAAATTGCCAGTAAGTTGACGCCTGGTCTTTCGCGTCAACGTTTTCATCGTGGGGAATATATAATTAATGCTATGTCAGAATATTCATCACAAGGCTGATATGAGTATTAAGATTAAGCTTGCTGAGACAGCTTCAGAGATAGATGAAGCCCTTAAGTTGCGACATAAAGTATTTGTTGAGCACGATGGACGCTATTCGCCAGAACCCGATAGGCGTTTGTATGACCGTTTTGATTGCTGTGGTACTTCAGTTCTGGTAATTGCTATCACGGCCGATCAGGTTGTAGGGACAGCCAGACTCAATCGGGATGACCCAACGATGGGTTTTCCCGCTGATGAATACTTTGATTTTCGATCGTTTTCTCCCAAAAATGATGCGACTGCGTCGCTGAGTCAGCTTGCGATTGACCCTGAAGTGCGTGGAAATTTAAAAATATTAAATGGCATGATGATGTTGACCTATTATTGGGCCCACCGAAACAATATCAGCCATTGCGTTGCTCCATTTAACCCAGCATTAACCCGGGTGATGCAACGCATTGGCTTTGAAAAAATTGGTGATGTCGTTCAATCGCATCATCATGATCTTGCTATTCAGCCAATGCGAATTAATATGCTTGAAGTTCGTAAAAGTTTTATCGAGTTCGTTGAGCGTCAAGCCTTTGTTGGCTTTATGGAGCCTTTCTTTCGGGAGTATTTTGACGACGGTGAAGTTGTGGTTAATGAGGGCGAGCCTGGGGATTGTGCTTATTTTATTGTTGATGGTACTGCCAATGTTGAAGTTTCTTCTAACTCTAATGGGGCGAAAAAAGTGGTTGCCACATTAGGTAAAGGAGATCTTTTTGGTGAATTATCCCTGATCTTGGATCAGAAGCGATCCGCCAGTGTTGTTGCCTCTAATAATTTAGAAGTCATGATACTAAGTCGCCGCCAATTTATAAATTGTATCCAGAGCGATTCAAAAAATGCCATGTACACTTTGCAGATTCTCGCATCACGTCTTGCGGCGACCACGTCCAGCATGGATAGCGCAGAATCATAATTCCCCTATGATGGGCAAACCGTTAAACGGTTAATTGCTAGCGCCGCTCAGATGCAATCTCGTCTCATTGTTCTTGTTGCCGGTCTTGGCGTTGCCGTCGTAAGTCTGAGCTATCTACAACTCCGCAAAACGCCTGAAATTGCAGAGTCAGCAGCTTCTGAACGCGTTGAGCGACCGCAAATCCGAACTGTTGCTGCCCTCGGCATGCTTGAGCCAGAGGGTGATGTTCTACAACTGGCGGCACCAACACTTGGTGTCCTCGGTGCTCCTCGTATTTCTCAACTTCTTGTCAAGGAAGGTGATTTCGTCGCTGATGGACAAGTTTTAGCGGAATTCGACAATCGCCAGGAGGTGCAGGCGGACATTGCGGAAATACGGGCGAAAGTTCAGGGGCTTGATGCTCGGATCAAGCTTCAGAAACGTGAGTTGGATCGATACCTACAACCTGCCTCATCTGGCGCGGTGGCCTTATTGAGTGTCGATGACGCCCAGGATGAATTGATCCAGCTACAACAGGAGCGGTTGATCTCTTTGGCTCAATTGAAAGGTCTTGAGGCCGATCTTCGCAAAACGCAATTACGCTCACCGATTGAAGGGCAGGTTCTTCGGGTTCACGCTCAAGTGGGCGAGCGTCCTTCAGATCTGGGGGTTATGGAAGTTGGAAAAAGTAGCAAGATGCAGGCCCGAGTTGAAGTCTATGAATCAGATATTGGTAGGATTCGTCCCGGTCAATTTGTAACGTTGAAAAGTGAAAATGGTGGATTTAGTGGATCTCTATCTGGTCGAGTGATCTTGATTAGTCCACAGGTCCTTCAGCGAGAAGTGCTTTCAACAGACCCAACGGCTGACGCTGATGCGCGAATCGTTGAAGTACTTGTTTCACTGGATCCAGAGGATTCCGCCAAGGTAAGCAATCTCTCCGGATCAAAGGTGATCGCTCGTTTTGAGACCAAATGATGTTTGGTTTTTTAGGACAAAAGCGAATTCCTCTCTCGTGGCTGATGCTTACACGCCAGCCTGTGCGTTTATTAGTTGCTTTGGCTGGGATCAGTTTTGCAGGAATTTTGATGTTCATGCAATTCGGATTTCGTGATGGTTTGTTTGAAGCAAGCGTCACAGTCCATCGTCTTTTTGACGCAGATCTCGTTTTGATCAGCCCCAGTTCGGTGAATTCGGTGCAAATGGAAGGATTCCCACGCCGGCGCTTGGTCCAGACGCTCGCTGATCCAAGAGTTCAAGGTATTTCGCCCGTGCACTGGGGTCTCATGCTTTGGAGGAATCCTGAAACGCGCGGAACGCGTTCCTTGCTGGCCCTGGGGTACAACCCAGATGATCCTGTTTTCCTGGATCCTGATTTTGAGACTGAAAATGACCAACTAAAGCTCAAGGGTCGGGTTCTCTTTGATGAGTTGTCCAGACCAGAATTCGGGCCCATCCCTGAGGAATTTCGAGAAGGAAAGTTGGTGGAAACTGAAATTGCTGGCAATCGTGTGCGGGTTGCCGGTCTCGTGAAGATCGGTACAAGTTTTGGTGCTGACGGCAATCTTGTCACTGGAACAGAAACCTTCCTCGATTTGATGCCGAATAAAAGTGCAGGTTCAATAGAAGTTGGACTGATCAGGCTTTTTGAAGATGCAGATGTTGATCAGACTCGTGAAGCTCTCCAGAATTTACTTCCTGATGATGTTCGTGTTTTAACAAAACAGGAATTCATTGATTTTGAGCAGGATCATTGGCGAAGTGGAACTTCGATCGGTTTTATTTTCACCCTTGGAGCAGCCATGGGATTCGTTGTTGGTTGTGTGATTGTCTATCAAGTTCTTTATTCCGACGTTACTGATCACCTTCCAGAATATGCCACGCTTATGGCCATGGGGTATCCATTGAGCCAATTGCTGGCGGTTGTGATTCGTGAAGGTTTTTACCTGGCTGTAATGGGTTATGTCCCTGCTTATCTTGCAGGCGAAGGTCTCTATTGGCTCGTGCGCGATGCAACGCGGCTGCCTGTTTTGATGAATCCGGAGCGAGCGATCACTGTACTGGTGATGATTTTTTCGATGTGTCTCGCTTCATCTGTTCTTGCCATGCGCAAATTGGCAGATGCAGACCCGGCGGAGATTTTCTGATGTCAACCAACACGGTTCAAATTGATTCACTCGTCCACAGCTTCGGGCGGGGTTCCACATACCGCGAAGTGCTCCGAGGAATCTCCCTCAACATTGCGGCCGGTGAAGTCGTCATCCTCACCGGCCCCTCGGGTTGCGGCAAAACCACCCTCTTAACGTTGATTGGCGCTTTACGCACCACCCGTTCTGGATCGGTCAATGTTCTCGGTCAGGAATTGAGAGGTGCTGGTCGTCGTCGACGTCAGCGGCTTCGACAACGCATCGGCATGATTTTTCAGGGGCACAACCTGTTGAAATGCCTCACGGCTGAAGAAAATGTGCAGATGGGTGCGGATCTGTTGCCGGGGCTTTCGTTTGCTGCTCGACGCGCTCGTTCCAGGGAGTGGTTGCGCGCTGTGGGTTTAGAGGGTCACGAAATGAAGCGGATCGATCAGCTCTCCGGCGGTCAGC
>CAZJLQ010000015.1:0-12432 GCA_964546675.1 uncultured Synechococcus sp. | reverse complement strand
CATCCTAGGCCGAGACCCAAGATGTGGGGGCTTTCGCCCCACCGAGCACTACTGGTGGAGAAACAGGGAGGGACACTCCACAACGACCAGCAGGTGGTTTTGGCGTCTCAAAGATCCAGCTCAGGCCGGTTCGCCATCACATCTGCCGCCTGTTCGTATTGATGGGCGACTTGCAGCAATCTGGCCTCGTCCAGCACATTGCCGATGAGCTGAACACCGATCGGAAGGCCCGCCTTGCTGAAACCACAGGGCACACTGATCGCAGGAAGCCCAGCCAGATTCACCGGAATCGTTAGAAGATCACCGAGGTACATCGCCAGGGGATCATCGGCGTGGGCGCCTGCACGAAACGCCGTCGAAGGTGCTGTCGGTGTCAGCAGAACGTCCACAGCCTGAAACGCTGCATCGAAGTCGCGCCGGATCAAGGTGCGCACCTGTTGGGCTTTTTTGTAGTACGCATCGACATAACCGGCGGAGAGGGCATAGGTGCCGATCAAAATGCGCCGCTGCACCTCAGCTCCAAACCCCTCCGCGCGACTGCGGGAGGTCATCGCTGCGAGGCTTTCAGCATCCTCGGCGCGAAATCCATACTTCACCCCGTCGTAACGGGCCAGATTGGCGGAGGCCTCCGAAGGCGCGATCACGTAATAGGTGGCGATTCCGTCGGTGAACCGTGGACAGCTGACCTCCACCAACTCGGCGCCGAGTGCCTCAAGCTGTTGAGCCGCCGCTTGAACCGAGGCTTTCACCTCAGGATCAAGTCCATCGGCTTCAAAACATTCACGGATCACTCCGACCCGCAGACCCGTAATCGATTCCGTCAGGCCAGCTGTGTAGTCGGGAACCTCCACGTTCAAACAGGTGGAATCCCTCGGATCAGGACCGGCGATGACCTGCAAGATTTCAGCGGCATCCGCCACATTGTTCGCAAAGGGTCCCACCTGATCCAGCGAGCTGGCAAACGCCACCAGCCCCCAGCGGCTGACCCGCCCATAGGTGGGCTTCAGACCGACCACCCCACAGAACGAGGCGGGTTGGCGAATCGATCCGCCGGTATCGGAACCGAGTGACGCGAGACAGCTGCCGGACGCGACAGCGGCAGCACTGCCTCCCGAACTTCCGCCTGGAACGTGATCTTTGTTCCAGGGGTTCCGCGTTGCACCGAATGCGGAGGTTTCCGTGGACCCCCCCATCGCAAATTCATCGAGATTGGTCTTGCCGACCAACACTCCGCCGGCCCTCCACAAGCGTTCGGTCACCGTGGATTCGTAGGGGGGGACGAAGTGCTCGAGCATCCGGCTGGAGCACGTGGTCCGCACACCCTTGGTGCAGAGATTGTCTTTGATCGCCAGTGGAAGGCCAGCGAGGGGACCGAGACTTTCGCCGGCGGCACGCCTCTCATCGACCCGATCGGCTTCAAGCCTGGCCCGTTCCGCAGTCACCTCGACATAAACGTTGAGTGCCGGGTCAGAAGCGTCAAGCCGCTCCAGGTGCTGGTCGACCAGTTCCCGGGCGGAAATGTCGCCGCTCTGCAGTTGCTGACGCCACGCGCTGATCGTCATCGACCTGCGATTCATGCAGGAGCGACGCTATCAGCCGCGAGATCAACCATCCGAGGAGATGGTGAATGGTTCGCTCCGTCGGGTGCGCACCATGGTGTGGTTCAGGGACTCTGGGTTTTCGGAACCAAGATCGTCGAGGAAGGTCTGCAGTTCGGCTTTGAGGCTGGATTTGCTGATGAAAGGTCCGAACCAATAGGTGACATCCGGGCCCGTGGTTTCCACTCGAGCCCACCAGGCAACACCAAGACCATTGGCAAGACTGCGCAGTGGCCGGATCAGGCGACTCATGCTGGGGAGGAAACTTGTTGGCATTTTGACCTGATCACGTCGAATTGCGATGCCAGGTCAGGGAGATAGCTGGATGCTCTGATCAAACTGAATGCCCTGCGTCTGACCAGTGGGCGTGAGATCCAGCTGAATCCGCTCGGTTTCAACGACCTCAGCCATGGACGCCGCAGCAGGTTCAGGCTGAGGAGACGCCGCAGGCTCATGGTCGGATGCTTCGACCTGTTCCGAGCTCCCGAACTCTGCCGCAGCTGTTTTGGGGCGGGCGATCGGCGGCGAAGGCGACTGACCGTGGATGTCCTTCATCCAGCTGCGCCTCGCCACTTCGTACACACAGAGAGCCGTTGCAACAGAAGCATTGAGGCTTGGTGTAACCCCCCGGAGGGGAATGCGAACGAGTTGATCGCAGTGACGCCGGGTCAGCAACGAGAGTCCCTGCCCCTCCGAACCGGTGACCAAAACCAGGGGACCATCGAGATCTGCATCGATCAGGGTCGTATCACCCTCCGACGCCAAACCGATGACGCGATAACCCGAATCCTTCAATTTCTCCAGGGAGCGATTGAGGTTCACGACGCGAGCCACCGGCATGTGCTCAAGGGCACCCGCAGCCACCTTGGCCACGGATCCGGTGAGGCCAGCACTGCGGCGTTGGGGAAGCACCACGCCGTGGGCACCCATCGCCTCAGCGGAACGAACCACAGCTCCCAGGTTGTGCGGATCCGTCACGCCATCCAGGGCAAGAAGCAGAGGGGGTTCACCGAGATCGGAACAGCCGTCAATCAATGCATCGAGATCGAGGGTGTCTGCCGCCGCAACCTGCAGTGCGATCCCCTGATGAACCGAACCACCTGTGATCTGGCCGAGGCGCGCCCAGGTGACTTCCTCCACCAGAACACCGGAGGCTTTGGCATCGCGAAGAAGCTGCAAAAACTTCGCTGCACTTCGCATTTCGGGCGTGCACCAGATGCGATGAATCGGACGACCGGCCTCCAACGCCGCCTGGGTGGCATGACGGCCCCAGATCAGATCGTCTGGAGGCGGAGTTGCCGCTGCAGCGGTCGGTTCGACGTCACGCTGTGAGCGGGCGGCTGGAGGTCGCCCACGCTCGGGGAAACGGCGGCGGCTTCCCTCTCTGACAGGGAAGGAACCATTGCGATCCGGGGAACGCCCGCGGTCTCCTGGACCTGATCGGGTTGGCCCCCGGCCAGAACGCGGGATCGATCCGGGACGACCGACAGGCCGCGAACGTCCGGAAGGGCCGGACCGCTCATCGGATCCCATACGACCGGACGATCCCATCCTTGAGCGCCCTTCAGCTCCGTAGCGATCGGCTGGGCCGCGACGTCCCTGGTCCCGTTCGCCAAACCGCTCTCCAAACCTCTCACCATCCCGTTTCCAGTCCCGCCGGTCGCGACGATCATTCTCTGGGCGGGAACTGCGCTGGGGGGCACGGCGTCGGTCCGACCCAATCCGTCCATCACGGGCTGGACGCCCATCACGAGCTGGACGCCCATCACGAGCTGGACGCCCGTCACGGGATGGTCCACCGGAACGGCGGTCGTAGCGAGGAGCCATGAAGTAATGAACGTGTTATCGAAGGTTCCGGCGTTCTCCAGCGTCAGCTGCAGCCAGTCATCAAGTCTCTCAAACGCCTCACCCCGACGCTTCAGAGATCACGGACAACCCCGCTGGGGCTGTCCTTCAAAGTTGATCGATCTGTTCCAGGAGCTCCTGGAGGCGAACAGGATTGTTCAGAAACAGCCAGCCCAGCAATGTTTCGAAGCCGGTGGCCTGGCCATAGACCGCGGCATCACCTCGGCGGGGACCGCGACCGGCCCGATTGCGACCGCGGCGTACGAGCTCCTGCTCCTGAGCCTCAAGAAGCGGCTCAAGTCTCAGGAGGAGCTTCGCCTGAGCATCGGCTCGCACCTCCGCTACAACAGCCCGATGCAGGTCATCGGCACGGCCTGGGTGCTGGCAATGCTTCAAGCGTTGGTGCAACTCCCAGACGGCATCACCGAGCCAGGCCAATTGCAGAGGGCCAAGATCAGCTGTTTTCACTCCGGAACACTGTCCCGAAATCCAGTTGCTCAAGCTGCTAACTGACTGAGGGCTGTCGGGAGGTCATTCACGAGGTGCAGGAAACCCTCAAGACGCACCAATTTGACGGTTTGGGTCACCCGCGAGTTACCGACCAGGAGGAAATCCCGCTTGGCATCGGTGCAGTGCTTGGCCAACTGCACGAGAGCCCCCAGGCCGGAGGAATCAAGGAAATCAATTTTGCTTAGATCGATCACAGCCGGTAGCGCAATCGCCTTCAGTACGTCCTGGACGTACTCCATGAACTGTTTTTCGGAGTAGGCATCCAGCTGTCCAGTGAAATGAAACACAAGGCAGCGTTCTTTCTGCTCAAAGCCGCCTCTGAGGGAGACGGTCAGTCGCTGCAATTCGCTGATGGGACCAACCCCTCCAAATCATTCACGCGACAACTTTAGGGATTCCGGCCGATTTCAACCACGTGAAGACCTGCGATCGCGCATCAGAGACACGAAGCGTGAAAAGTGGTGGTCAGCGTCGTGCGGGCCTGGACTCGCCTCAGGGTGGTACTGCACCCCAAAAACAGGCTGCTCACGGTGAGCAAAAGCAGCGACTGTGCGGTCGTTCAGATTGAGATGCGTGACGTCGATGCAAGCCCTGGACAGGGAATCAGCATCCAACGCGAAGCCATGGTTCTGACTGGTGATCTCCACCTGACCAGTCGTTCCACAGGGATGATTGAGTCCGCGATGGCCGTAGGTCAGCTTGAAGGTGCTGCCCCCAAGAGCAAGTCCGAGAATCTGATGCCCAAGGCAGATTCCAAACAGAGGGAGTTCCGCTTGATCCAAGAGGGCCCGTGCCAACGCGATGCCGCCTGTCACAGCAGCAGGATCTCCAGGCCCGTTTGAAAGAAAGACACCATCAGGATTTTCGCTCAGAACGCTTTCGAGGTCGGAATCTGCCGGCATCACCTTGACCTCACAACCATGGGCCACGAGACGATCAAGGATGGCGCGCTTGATTCCAAAATCGATCGCCACGACCCGATAGGAGGGATCTCGACTCGGCTTGAGACGTTGATCAAACACTGCTGAGCAGGGTTCGCTCCAGTGGTAAGCCGAGCGCGTGCTCACCTGGTCAGCGAGGTTGAGACCTTGCATCGAGGGGGCATCACGGACTTGTGCAAGCAACTCAGAAGGCGATCGGCCATCACTGCTGATGACGCCATTCATCGCACCCACCTCGCGAAGGTGTCGGACCAGGGCACGGGTGTCGACGTCGTGAATCCCGACCACCCCGTGTTCTGCCATCCAGTTTTCGAGAGTCTGCTGACATCTCCAACTGCTGGGCCGAATGGCCAGTTCCCGTGCAATCACTCCTCGGGCGTGGGGGCGATCCGCTTCCTGGTCTTGATCATTCACACCGGTGTTGCCAAGTTCCGGGTACGTGAAGGTGACGAGCTGTCCGGCATAACTGGGATCGGTCAGGACCTCCTGATAACCGGTCATCCCGGTGTTGAAGACCACTTCACCGACCACTGAACCTCGGTGACCGAAGGAACAACCGGTGAGAACGGTTCCATCAGCCAACACCAGATGAGCTGCTGCGGGAGGGGAGTCAGTCATCACGAGAGAGCAGAACAGGGCTCAACGATTCATTCTCCATTTCCATCGGCCAGCGCAGCTTTGAGCGCCTCCAGCCCTGCCCAGGGCAAGCCAGTGGAGATCACCTGTGTTGCCTTCACGGCAGCCTTTGTGAGGTCGTGTTCAGCACCAGACGCCCAGAGAACAAGAGCTGTATTCAGTGAGACCACATCTCTCTGAGCCTGTGTTCCGCGGCCCTGGAGCACCTCCTGAAGGATTCCCTGATTGGTCAGAAGATCTCCGCCAACGAGGGTGTCGAGGGGTGCGGCCGTCAAACCGAGCTCTTCGGCAGACACGGTTCTGGACGTGATGGTGCCCGCCTCAATCAATCGCAACTGATTGGGGCCCGCCAGAGAGGCCTCATCCAATCCCCCAGCGCCATGCACCACCACAGCCCGGTCAAGACCGAGCTGCTGCAGTGCGCCGGCCATGGGGTCCAACAGATCAGCCCGCGCCACACCGAGAACCTGGGCTTGCGGACGTAACGGGTTGACCAAAGGACCCAGAAGATTGAAGACGGTTCGGACCCCAAGACTGCGGCGTAGGGGAGCAAGGTTGACCAGAGCCGGATGCCAAGCAGGGGCGAACAGAAACGTGATTCCGGTGCTGGTCACCGCGTCCACGACGGTTTTCAGTGGAGCTTTCAAGTGAAGACCAAGGCCTTCCAAGACATCAGCCGAACCCACCTTGCCGCTTGCGCTGCGATTGCCATGTTTGGCCACGGCAACACCACATGCCGCAGCGGTGAAGGCGACGGCTGTTGAGATGTTGAACGTGTCTGCACCATCTCCACCTGTGCCACAGGTGTCCACCATGGCCAGCTCCGGCCGCTCACAGGGAAGGGGGCAGGCATCACGCAGAACCATTGCCATAGCAGCCAGTTCGGCCGCCACCATGCCCTTGGCGCGCAACGCCGCCAGAAAGGCACCGGTTTGGACAGGGGTCAGATCCTCAGCAAGCCAGGCTTGCATCAGTCCCTTCGCCTGATCCGCGGAGAGATCGTCCCCTTGAAGGACGGTCTCAAGCAGGGCGGACCATGAAGGAGGTGAAGATGTCATCTCGACAGACCGTGACAGCAAAAAACCCGGGTGACGTGCACACCGGGCCGGATGATGGGGACAACTCCACTATCCCTCACGCGTCGATCGGTACACCAAGACGAGCCACGAATCGTCAACCCCCATCCGATTGAGAGGTATCAAAACCTGATCCCACCGCCTCCTCCACGGCAGGGCCCGGGCGATATCCCGAGGCCCAGATCTTGCGGACCCTTGCGTTCAACTCCTCCCGGCTGATCTTCCAAATCGTCAACAGCCGTTCCATGTCCTGCTGAAGCGACTCGGACCCGGGAAACCCGTCGTAACGGATCAACAACCGTGCAAGTTCGGCCAAATCTCCATCCTGGGGTGATTCGCGTGCCAGCAGACGGTCAATGTGGTCTCGATCGATCGCTTCCAGCGGGTGGGTCTGGCTGACAGACCCGGAGGGTTCGGACATGGACGAAATGGAGGAACCGTTGCACCCCAGCTTGCTGGGGCTGGCTGTTTAGGTTGACGGCCTTCTGTCAACAATGCATGGCCGCGATGCGGTTGGATCTGATCGGCCGTTATCTCAGGCCCCATCGCCGCACGGTGTTGATCGGGGCCGTGGCGCTGGTCGTGGTCAACATCCTCAAGATGACGATCCCTCTTGAGGTCAGTCGGGTTGTCGACGAACTTCAGGAGGGATTCGCCTACAACAACGTGCTGCGCCAGGCCGGCTGGATTGTGATGTTGGCCAGTGTTATGGCCGTTGTGCGCTTGCTGTCGCGTCAACTTGTGTTCGGCGTGGGCCGGCAGGTGGAGGTGGAGCTCCGGCAGCGGCTGTTCGATCACATGCTTCGTCAGGAACCGGCCTGGGTGCAGACCACCGGCAGTGGTGAGGTGATCTCACGGGCGACCAGTGATGTGGAAAACATCAGGAGACTGCTGGGTTTCGCGATCCTCAGCCTCACCAACACACTTCTTGCCTACAGCCTGACCCTGCCAGCGATGCTGGCGATCGACCCATGGTTGACGCTCGCAGCCGTTGGCCTTTACCCGCTGATGCTCGGGACGGTCCGACTGTTTGGCGGGCAGATGATGCGCCAGCAAAGGCGGCAACAGGAAAATCTGGCCGGCTTGAATGAATTGATTCAGGAAGATCTCTCCGGAATCAGCGCCATCAAGATTTACGGCCAGGAGGAGGCTGAGCTCACGGCGTTCAGCGAACGCAACATGCTCTATCGGGATAGTGCCATTCGCCTCGCCCGGACACGCAGCACCCTGTTTCCCTTGCTGGAGGGAATCTCATCCATATCGCTGCTGCTCCTGCTGGCTCTTGGGAGCGGAAAACTGGCAGAGGGATCGCTGAGCATCGGCGGGCTGGTGGCCCTGATCTTGTACGTGGAGGGGCTTGTTTTCCCAACGGCACTGCTCGGTTTCACACTCAACACCTTCCAGATCGGCCAGGTAAGCCTCGAAAGGGTTGAAGAACTGCTGCAGAGGGTGCCTTTGATCCGCGACAGCACCGTGAGGACTACACCACCGGAGCGGAAAGCTGGTGAGGGAGCGGGTCAGCTTGAAGCCCGCAATCTGTACGTGCGTTACGAGGGAGCGGATCGGGACACACTCTCTGGAGTGACCTTTTCGATCAAGCCCGGTGAGCTTGTCGCTGTTGTGGGCCCGGTGGGTTGCGGGAAGACCACTTTGGCCAGAGCCTTCGGTCGGATGGTTCCCGTCGAGGGAGGCCAGTTGTTCCTTGATGGCTGTGACATCACCGAACTCCCACTTCAAACCCTGCGGGGCGAGGTCGCGATGGTGCCGCAGGAGGGCTATTTGTTCACGAGCAGCCTTGCGGACAATCTGCGATTCGGTGAACCGGAGGCCAGGTTGGAGCAGGTGGTTCATGCGGCGGAACAAGCCCGTTTGGCCGACGACGTTCGCGGTTTCCCTGATGGTTTTGACACCCTTGTCGGAGAGCGCGGCATCACCCTGAGTGGAGGACAGCGGCAGCGCACCGCACTCGGCCGCGCCCTGCTGGTGTCAACCCCTGTACTGGTGCTGGATGACGCTCTGGCAAGCGTGGACAACAACACCGCTGCTGCGATCCTCGATTCGATTCGTCGTCAGGACGGACGCACGATTGTGATGATCAGCCATCAACTTTCGGCTGCTGCAGCCTGCGATCGAATCCTCGTGATGGAAAACGGCCGCATTGTTCAGGAGGGGCATCACAGTGAACTGATTCACAGCCACGGGGTTTATCAACGGCTCTGGGAACGCCAACAGGCTGCGGAGCAGATGGATGCACTGGCATCCTGAAAGAGTTGATAACAGTGACGGACAACTGGCGGCCGGGGGGCTTAGCTGTTGAGAAGTCCTTCAAGGCCATGACCAGCAGCAACCCGTACGCCGTGCGCTGCACACTCACATTCGGAGACATTTACGGTCAGGTTCTGGCCTGGATGGCTGTGATTTTTGTCAGCCTCGCTGCCGGACTCGCATTGATGGGGTCGTCCCGCCCATTGTTCGCCCTGGTTGGTGTCGGCTTGATCCTTGTGCTGAGCCTGCCGTTTCTCCTCTTCGCCTTCGTCACAACATTGTTGAACCACATCCAGGTGGAACCGGCGGGGGGAGGAGCGGAACCAACGCCTTAACCCCTTCGGCGGGACCCAACCCGACATCGAGACAGAACCGTTCTGCCTAGGCTTCAAGCAGACATCGATCGGGCATGTTTCCCTCCTGGCTGACTTCAAAAGAACCCTCTGCGGATTCAGCCAACGAACGCCATGCCGTTCTCGGTACCGCTCTACGAGCACCTCTGCAGAGCGACCAGGAAGAAGCGATTTTCGCTTGTGGCTGCTTCTGGGGTGCCGAAAAGGGCTTCTGGAGACTGCCTGGGGTCGTCAGTACTGCTGTGGGATATGCCGGTGGGCAAAATGAAAATCCTTCCTACCAACAGGTGTGTTCCGGAAGAACAGGCCACACCGAAGTGGTTCGAGTGGTGTGGAGTAGCCCGGCCATTGATTTTTCCGATCTTCTGAAGCTGTTTTGGGAATGTCACGATCCAACGCAAGGGGATCGGCAGGGAAATGACACCGGCAGTCAATACCGCTCTGCTGTCTACACGACAACAGCGGAACAGATGACGCTGGCGCTAGCCAGCAAGGAGAGCTATCAAAACGGGCTGTCTGCCAAAGGTTTCGGGCCGATCACAACCGAAATCAAGGCCGATCAGCCCTTCTACTTCGCTGAGACCTATCACCAGCAATATCTCGCTAAGCCAGGCAGCCGTCCTTACTGCTCCGCCATGCCGACTCGGGTCGTCCTCGAGGGATTTGAAGGTGCCAACTTCAAACTTCCCAGCCAGGTTTGGGCTCAGTACAACTGGGATGTGAGCCACTGCGTTCTACGCAGTGACAACCAACCGATCAACCTCGCCTGATGCCGGACAAGCTGTCTGATCGAACCGTGATTCTGGCGATCGCGCTGACGATTCTGCTGCTGTTCGGGCTGATTTTTTCAACACGTCCGCCAGGGGGAACCCGTGAATCCCCCTTGTTGTGGCGGGATTCGGGACCAACAGATCCATCCCCCAGCCGATCAACGGGAACATTGCAGATTTGACCACGAACGGAAACATCTGAACTGTTGAAGTGCCAAGGTGTGTTGATTCGAGCGTTGTTTGGGTGGCGTGAACGCTCCGCAGGAGAGAGAGGAACGTCGCAGGCTGCACCCGCTGCCCAGGGGCCTGGTTGAGCTGTATGGATTGATTGCCGTGGTGGTTGTGCTGATCCCCGAATGGTTGGCAGAAGGCACGATCACCCTTGGGAATGCAGCACGAGCAAGCGACTTACCGATGCGTGCCAGGGCATGGAGGATGCTTCCCGAACTCCGGCTCGCATCCATGAGCCTGGCTGATCTGCGTCAACTCGCTCGTCAGCTCAGGTTGTATGGCTATTCGTCGGAGAGCCGAGACGTACTCACCGCTCGATTATTGAGACGGGCAAGACGCCGTAAAGCACTGTGATAACTTGAATCTGACGGGGCGTAGCGCAGCTTGGTAGCGCACCACTTTGGGGTAGTGGGGGTCGTGGGTTCAAATCCCGCCGCTCCGATTCCTTCAATTCCTGTCACCCCAGAGACGTAGGGCGTACTCAGCGATGAGGCGCCTTTTTTTTGCGCCGAAGCTGGCAGGCCGGGCAATGGCTTTGAACGGGTGATCAGACGAATCCAAGCCCAAGCAGGGTCTAAGGAATCAGCTTGTAGGCACGTAGAACCGACGCACGGAGGCCGCCAAGTTTCGACCACGCCGCAATCGCTTCGTCTTTGGTTCGATAGGGCCGCCAATCGTTGTCGTCCAAACGCCGCTCAATGTGTGCAGCCACTCGCCGAGCGACGACTGCATCACTTTTAAATGGAACCGATATGACCTCGCCATTGATCAGAATGTCCATACAACAGACAACCTTCTTGGATGCAACAACATATGCCAACAATGATTTTGCCATAAAACCATGCACGACCTGAAGCTGCAATTCGGGAAAGCAAGCATCACCCATTTGAAGAGCAATGGGCGAACAAAAGAGACTTCCAAGCCTAGGATTATCAACAATAGAGGAGATCTAACAAGAGATCAAACGCTTGATTCCATTAACAATAATGCGCAAAAAACATTCCAATGCCTAGCCAAAAGAAACAAATGACCCCCATGCCTCAGCAACAGCTCGCCTCAAAGACATCACGACGCCTGGAGGAACAGAACATCCAAAGGGCGTGGCAAGGCTGGTAAAATCGAGTAGCAGAAAGCACTATTCAGTCGACCAAATCGCTTGAATCATTAACACCCATCCGTCCCAGCACAACGGGAGGGCTGGTGGCTGACATCTCAACCAGACATGGTTAAACGGATCAAGTCCGTTGCACGTTGACGGGAGTAACGCGTCGCAGTTGCACTGATCAAGGGAAGTGCACCCCTGATTCCTCAGCAGACTGGCGTCGAAAAAACAATCGAATCCGTGGGAATTTGTGGATATCGAAAATTCAAGCCGCTCGTGCAGCACAAACGGTCTTTCGGGACCACAATCATGGGGCCAGGACGTTAGCCCTGGAAGACGAGGTGAGCGATCCTCGACGAGCGAAGCCGATTTGCTGGCCTTCTAACGGAAGGCTGGCAAGGCGGCTCTCCTTAAGAAATTCAGTTGGTGTGATGTTTAATCGTGCATTCGGCATCATTCTCTATGGGTGGTCGAATCGCTCCGGTGGTGCACCGCCGTCGGCCACACAAATTTCCCTAAAAAGGTGGGTTCTATAAATCTGCTGCTAAGCAGGGATCTGTCCTGTCGTGCTGAAAAAAAATTCCTTTGGACTAACCCCGATCAATGGCACCTGAATTTGATCAGCCTGTCCGATTCGGTTTCGATGTGTGAATTGTGAGGCGCTGTTGAACAATGAACAAAACAAAACCCCCGCCAAAGGCAGGGGTTTTGAAACATTTCCAGGGAGTGTTGCCTTGTTTCCACCCCTCGAGACGCTTTTTCCTCACGACACAACCCTAATCAGCAAACTGGCACTGTGCCAGTATCTCTGGGTCGGATCGCGGACTGGCACCATATTGATGCTACAAAAGAGATGTTGGCCTCCTCACACAAGGAACCAACACCTCACACACCCCGAAGGCCACTTCATGAGTGGCCTTTTTTGTTGGCTGATGGTGTGCCCATAGCCGCTTGCCACAGAGGGGGTCGAGGAACGATCACGCACAAGAACGGCAGTGCCGTTGCCATAAGAATTCTGAAGGGCGCAACGAGCGGGACAATCAAGATGTTGATCTTGAATCAACTCTCGTCCGCTTCCAACAGCAACATTATTGTTTCCTGCTGG
>CAZJLQ010000014.1:0-12464 GCA_964546675.1 uncultured Synechococcus sp. | reverse complement strand
CAAGGCCCTGCTTTATTCGGACATCACCCGTCCGGGCGGCAACATGTACACGACCCGCCGTTATGCAGCCTGCATCCGCGATCTGGACTACTACCTCCGGTATTCCACATACGCCATGCTCGCCGGAGATACATCCATTCTTGACGAGAGAGTTTTGAATGGTCTCAAGGAAACCTACAACTCCCTTGGTGTCCCCATTGGTGCAACTGTTCAGGCCATCCAAGCCATGAAAGAGGTCACGGCGTCTCTGGTTGGTGCAGATGCTGGCAAGGAGATGGGTGTCTACTTCGACTACATCTGCTCTGGACTCGGTAACTGACTCCCATGCGGATGTTCAAAGTCACCGCCTGTATCCCTAGTCCTGAAAAGGTTCGGACACAGCGGGAATTGCAAAATACCTTCTTTACGAAGTGGGTTCCTTACGACAGTTGGTTCGCTGAGCAACAGCGCATCCAGAAACAGGGAGGTCGCATTATTAAGGTGGAATTGTGTACCGGTCGATTCCAAGTGAACGTTGGTAATTGATCCAATTCACTAATTAAATTCTTGACCCAGCCAGATGGCTGGGTTTTTTATTGAATATGGTCAGTTCTTGAGGGTTGACGCAAAGGTCTCAGCAATCAACAGCTTGAGCGTTGGTAATTGAGTGGTCGGTTGTCGTGCCGCGAGCCACAGAACGTATTCGTGATTTCCCGCTGGTCCTGTGATCGGTGAGGCAACGATCCCCTGTGGGTACCAATCGAGTTGCGAAGCTGCTGCAAGAACGCTCTCAATCGCGTCGAGGTGTGCTGTCTGATCTCTCACCACACCTCCTTTGCCGACACGGCCTTTGCCGACTTCAAATTGAGGCTTGATCAGCACGAGGGCTTCGGGATCTTCATCGGAGAGCAACCGTCTCAAGGCTGGCAAGATCAAGCGAAGAGAAATGAACGACACATCTGTGACCGCCAATGTCGGCCAGGGATCGTCATCTTGGTAAAGAGAAGATGCCTCCAGGTGGCGCAGGTTGGTGCGTTCGCGCAATACCAAGCGGTTGTCGGTTCTCAGGCTCCAGGCTGTCTGCCCATAGCCAACATCCACCCCATAAACCCGACTGGCCCCATGTTGAAGCAAACAATCGGTGAAACCACCGGTGGAAATTCCACCATCGAGGCACACGCGCCCATCGACCTCGATCGAGAACGCTTCCAACCCAGCAAGAAGCTTGTATCCGCCTCTTGAAACAAAACGCGGGGGTTGTTCCACCTTCAATTCGCAATCAATGCGAACGTCCATCCCAGGCTTATCGAGAAGCTGTCCACGGATGTCTCTGACCTTGCCCGCCCGGATTAATTGTTGGGCCTGTTGGCGTGATTCAACCAAGCCCAGCGTCAGGAGCTGAAGATCAAGTCTCTGTTTTGCCGCCATTTCGCCATAAAAGCAGACCTGATCCCAAAGAAAACCCTTCATCCAGGGCTTCCAGCGAAATCCACCTAGAGGATCATCCCACCCGTTTTTTTAGGTCGTGTCCGACCAGCTGCCAACCAAACCAAATGTGGTGCAGCTGTTGCGTCCTGGGAGCTTCGTCACCCTGGACAACCAACCGAGCGATCTGCCTCCGTTTCAGGTGATTCAGTGTCGAGGTGGTCGGTGTTGGGTCCGCCAACAAGCCTGGGGACAATTCGTGCACTGGGAAGTGGAGCATGAGCGTCTTCGGGCCGCATGAGCATCGATTGATCCGGTCAGCAGATCGTTCAATCCCGGTGCACTGACTTGGCAAACGATGGCCGGCACGGCTCAATGGGATCACTCCGGCACGCGTTCAGAATCCTTGTCCTCAGCTTCCGTCACCCAACGCAGATCAGTCCGGGAACGGAGCAGAGAGCAGCCAGGCTTCATGCAACGGCTGCTTCCACTCCCATGGCAGCTATGGCCTGCTGAAGCACGGTTGCTGGTCGGTCTCGCTGCTTTCTGGAGTGTGGCAGGCCTTGTGGTTCTCGGTTCTGCGAGCTGGTGGGTTGCCCTGCGTGAACTGGGTGATGGAGCCTTCTACATCAAGCGGCAGGCCATCTGGCTGGTTGCCAGTTGGAGCCTTCTGGGGCTTGCCATCAGCACAAGTCTCAGGCGCTGGTTGCGATGGTGCGGACCAGCCCTGTGGGTCGGTTGCCTGATGATCGCTGCCACCCTCGTCATGGGGACAACGGTGAACGGAGCGAGTCGCTGGCTCGTGCTCGGCCCCTTTCAGATCCAGCCTTCGGAACTGGTCAAGCCATTTGTGGTGTTGCAAGCTGCCAATCTCTTTGCGCCTTGGAAACGCATCGGACTGGACGAAAAACTGCTGTGGCTCGGCAGCTTTGCTGGATTGCTGCTGCTGATCCTGAAGCAACCGAACTTGTCGACAGCAGCCCTGATGGGTCTCACTCTCTGGATGATGGCCCTGGCCGCTGGCCTTCGCCTCAGAAGCCTCTTCGGCACCGCCATCGCAGGAACCGCCCTCGGAATCACCAGCATTCTTTTGAATGAATATCAACGGCTCCGCGTGGTGTCGTTCCTGGATCCCTGGAAAGATCCCATGGGTGACGGCTATCAACTTGTTCAGAGTCTTCTGGCGATCGGTTCCGGTGGGATGGTCGGACAGGGCTACGGACTTTCAACCCAGAAGCTGCAGTACCTGCCGATTCAAAGCACGGATTTCATCTACGCGGTGTTCGCTGAGGAATTTGGATTTGTCGGCTCCCTGATGCTGCTGCTCTTCTTGATGCTGGTCGCCTGGGTGGGATTGCGAGTCGCCTTGCGCTGCCGAAGCAATCAAGCCCGCCTCGTGGCAATCGGGTGCTGCACGATTCTGGTCGGTCAATCGATTCTCAATATCGCCGTCGCTTCCGGCTCGATGCCAACCACAGGATTACCGCTACCCCTGATCAGCTACGGCGGTAATTCACTGATGTCTAGCTTGATCATCCTCGGACTCCTGATCCGTTGTTCGATGGAATCCACGGGGCTGATCGGCGGCCGTAACGTTGCACGCCACAGTTCCACCCAACGAGCTCGATAGGCTTGATCAGCCCCGTCTGACCCCGCCCTGGATCTGCTGTTGCTATCCGACCTGGCGCAGCGCAGTGAACAACTGCTGGAATCCGCCCTGCTCAATCCAGGCCCACTCACGCTGGCCTTGGTTTTCACAGGCGGAGCTCTGACCAGTCTGGGACCCTGCTCTCTATCGCTCCTGCCCGTAACGCTGGCGTATCTGGCCGGGTTCGAGGATGGGCGGAAACCCTGGCAACGGAGCCTCGCGTTCTGTAGTGGGATTGTTGGAGCTTTAGTGCTGCTGGGCAGTCTGAGCGGGCTGCTGGGCAGGATCTACGGGCAGGTGCCCGCACTAATCCCCACGCTTGTGGCCATTCTCGCCGTGGTGATGGGTCTCAATTTGCTTGGGCTTTTGAGGCTGCCTCTCCCCAGTGGACCTGACCCTGAACTCTGGCGAAAGCGAGTTCCAGCATCCGTTGCTCCTGTCGCAGCAGGGCTGGCTTTCGGACTGGCGGCGTCACCTTGCACCACTCCTGTTCTGGCCGTTCTGCTGGCCTGGATCGCCCAAAGCGGTCGTCCCCTCGTGGGCATGGCCCTCCTCACAAGTTTTGGCATCGGCCAGGTGCTTCCCTTGCTATTGGCGGGAACTTTTGCCGCCGCCGTTCCCAAACTGCTTGCACTACGACCGATTGGGCGATGGGTCCCTCCGATCAGCGGAGTGATTCTGTTGTCCAGCGGCTTGCTGACGCTCCTCGCCCGCTGGGCCTGATCGTGATGCGCAATCCCCTGAGCCGTCTGGCTGCCTGGCTGTCCGATTTACGGCTGGCGATTGTGCTCCTTTTGTTGATCGCTCTCGCTAGCGCCATTGGCACGGCGATTCCTCAGGGTGATGCCCCAACCCAATACATCGAAGCCTACGCAGATAACCACTGGCTCGGCTTTTTGAACGGCCAACAGGTCCTCTTCCTCCAGCTGGATCATGTGTATTCGAGCAACTGGTTTCTGCTTCTTCTCGCCTGGCTGGGGATCTCGCTCATTCTTTGCAGCTGGCGGCGTCAATGGCCGGCGCTCCAGGCTGCACGTCTTTGGATCGATTACGGCACACCTCGTCAACTCAGCAAACTTGCGATCGCTGAAAGCATTTCCTGCAGTGATCCAGAAATTTGTCTTGATCGACTGAGTGTCGTCCTCAACAGCCAGGGATGGCAGCTCCGAAAAGCTGAAGGCCGTTTTGCTGCACGAAAAGGAGTGTCTGGGCGGGTTGGTCCCTTACTCGTGCATACGGGATTGGTCCTTTTGATGCTTGGGGCTGCCTGGGGAGCACTGGCAGGCAACCGACTGGAACGCTTCCTCGCCCCCGAGCGCAGTTTGGATCTGCTGAATCGAGAGGGAGAAAATCAGCTGAGCATCACCTTGACCGACTTCCGAATTGAACGGGATCCGGCAGGACGTCCTGAACAATTCCGCTCCATACTCAATCTCGTCGAGCCAGGCAGCGAGCTGGATCAGAGTCGCGAGATCAGTGTGAATCACCCGCTGCGCCATCGAGGGATCACGATCTACCAAGCGGATTGGTCTCTGGCCGCGATTACCTTGCAGATTGGCCGCAGTCCGGAGCTTCAGCTTCCGCTTCGAACCTTTCCTGAACTCGGTGATCAGGTGTGGGGACTTGTTCTTCCGACTCGTCCCGATGGAACCCAGCCGGTTTTACTCAGCCTCGAAAGCGAGCAGGGTCCCGTCCAGGTGTTTGATGAGGACGGTTCACGTCTTGCCCTCCTGCGACCAGGCGGCGAGGCGATCGAGGTCAAGGGTCTGCCCCTGCGGGTCGCGTCCGTTCTCCCTGCCAGTGGATTGCTTCTTAAGCGTGATCCCGGGGTTCCATTGGTCTATCTGGGGTTTGCAGTGACCTTGATTGGAGGGGGGTTAAGCCTGGTCGCAACCCGTCAGCTTTGGGCGATTGCCACGAAAGAGCAGCTTCATGTTGGCGGAATTTGCAACCGTAATCTCACGGCATTTGCGATGGAATTACCAACCCTCCTCCAGGCGACTCAACATGGTTGACGTTCACCGTGGCTGACACGGACCACCGTATGGACATTGCCGCGCGGATTGAAATCTGCTTCTAACTGCATCCAGATAGGCTCACAAGCTTCAACAAGATCATCCAAAATCCGATTTGTTACTTCTTCATGGGAAATTGATCGATCTCGATAGCTATTGACATAAAGCTTGATCGCCTTTAGTTCAACAACTTTGGGGCCGGGCTGATAAATCAGCTTCAAAACAGCAAAATCTGGATAGCCCGAGAATGGGCACTTGCAGGTGAATTCCGGCAATTCAATCGACACTTCATAAGGTCGCCCAGGCCTAGGGTTCTCGAAGCAGATCAATTCCGCATGCGAGATGGCCCTTTCGCCGTACAACGGTGTTTGTGTCGTCTGATCGGATGCAGATGCAGTCAAGGAGCAATAAGAGCTGCAGATCAGACGAACCTAGAGGGCCACTCACTTCACCATTCTGTAACAGGAAGTACGCGCTTCCGGTCCAACCCAGTCATCCTGTAGGAAAAGCTTGGAGCCATGCGGAAAGTAGAGGCGATCATCCGTCCGTTCAAACTTGAAGACGTAAAGGTTGCTCTGGTCGAGGCCGGCATCATCGGCATGACAGTGACAGAGGTCAGAGGGTTTGGACGTCAAAAAGGCCAGGTTGAGCGTTATCGAGGTTCTGAATTCACGGTTGAGTTTCTACAGAAGCTCAAGATTGAGGTTGTTGTTGAGGACAGCCTCGTCGAAGACGTTGTGACTGCCATCGGAGATGCTGCTCGCACCGGCGAGATCGGTGACGGCAAGATTTTCATCTCTCCTGTTGAATCCGTTGTGCGCATCCGCACAGGTGACCGTGACAGTTCGGCGCTCTGAGTCGACAGCTTCTGCATGCACTCCGTTCGCCAAGCTCCAGTGGATCAACGCGAACGGAAATTCCAAACTCTTCGGCAAAATCAACAGCGCGGCACAAGGTCCAAACTCCCGCTTCGGATGGACCCAGAATGACGTGCAGAATCATTGGCGCTCTTTTGGTCAGCTGACCACCCTCATCCAAGGGTGACTGATGCGGCTTTAAAACAGAGTCTTCTGAGTTGTGTCTCGGTAGGCGGCAAGGTCTAAGGATTTGACTTGCCACCCGCACACGCACAAGACATCGCAACTTATGGCTGTTTCGACGCCAGGTATGCCTTGAAAGATCAATGTTGTAAAAATGCAATCGATGGGTAACACCATCTCCGAAAAATTGAGTGGTCGTGCCTCGGCCTCATCCAGTTGTATCCCGTTGCTGTTCAGTGCAGATCAATCGTGGCTGTCACGGTCTCTTCTCCAACATTGAATTCTTGTCAACAAGTCATCAGGCATCGGAACAAGAGAATCCAGACAGTTGACCTCATAGATTCACCAGGTTGTGAGACCGCGCAGCCCGTTGATCGAGCGCTACACCTTGCCCGAAATGGGTTCTATCTGGACAGAGCAGGCGAAGTTCCAGAGTTGGCTGGATGTGGAGATTGCCGCCACTGAGGCCAACTGCAGGCTGGGACGCGTTCCTGAAGAGGCACTCAACACGATCCGAAGCAAGGCGTCCTTCTCCGTGGAACGGATTCTCGAAATCGAGGCCGAGGTTCGCCACGATGTGATCGCTTTTCTCACCAATGTGAACGAACACGTGGGGGATGCCGGACGATTCATCCACGTGGGCATGACCAGCTCAGATGTGCTGGATACGGGCTTGGCCCTTCAGCTGAAACGTTCTGTCGCTCTTCTGCGGAAGGAACTGGATGCCCTGACTGAGGCACTGCGAACCCTGGCGCGAAATCACAAAACGACAGTGATGATCGGGCGTTCCCATGCCATTCATGGAGAACCGATCACCTTTGGCTTCAAGGTGGCAGGTTGGCTTGCTGAAACGGAGCGGAATCGCACGCGGCTTGAGCGCCTCGAGACCGACGTCGCCGTGGGTCAGATCAGTGGTGCGATGGGCACGTACGCGAACACGGATCCGGAGGTCGAGCGAATCAGCTGTGAAATTCTGGGTCTCACCCCCGATACAGCCAGCACGCAGGTGATCTCACGCGACCGGCATGCTGACTATGTGCAGACCCTGGCTCTCGTGGGTGCTTCGCTGGAACGCTTCTCCACAGAAATCCGCAATCTTCAGAGAACGGATGTGCTGGAAGTGGAAGAAAACTTCGCTAAGGGACAGAAAGGGAGTTCGGCAATGCCCCACAAGAGAAATCCGATTCGCAGTGAACGCATCGGTGGACTTGCGAGGGTGTTACGCGGCTACACCATCGCTGCATTGGAAAATGTGGCGCTTTGGCACGAAAGGGACATTAGCCACAGCTCCAACGAGCGCATGATGTTGCCCGATGTGTCCATGACCCTGCACTTCATGTTGAGGGAGATGACTGCCGTCGTTGAAGGTCTTGGGGTCTACCCAGACAACATGCGGCGCAACATGAATCTGTATGGCGGTGTTGTGTTCAGCCAACGGGTTTTGCTTGCACTCGTCGCGAATGGGATCCCCCGTGAGGACGCGTATCGAATTGTTCAGCGCAACGCTCACACGGCTTGGAACGTTGAGGGCGGGAACTTCCGCAGCAACCTTGAAGCAGACCCCGACGTCACCTCCCGATTGTCCGATCAGGACATTGCTGCCTGTTTCAGCACCGAACTGCACCAGGCCAATCTCGGCGTGATCTGGGAGCGGTTAGGGATTTGAAGCAGATGCTCAAAGTCCCATCAGTTCGCTGACTGGTAGCCCTAACAGCCTGAAGATGGAGCTCACTCTGACCAGTGGGCTCAACGGTTTCAATGCATCCTCGAGCGCATCGGTGACCCGCGCTAGTTGATTGCGGTTGATCACCAGAACATCTCCTTGCCGGAGCGGTGGATTCGTGGGACTGCTCAAAACGGCCTTCGGGTTGAAGCCCATGGTCTTCACGGTTGGCTTGCCATCTCCATCGACTCTGATCAGATCAACGGTGTTATCGCTGCCTCGCCGAGTGATCCCTCCCGACGCAAGGATGGCCCGTGATACCGGAGCGTTAGAGGGGACGGAGACGACGCCTGGCTTGCGAACCTCGCCGATCACATTCACCTTGATTGTTGCCGGAGCGAAGTTGGACGCAGCCGTCGTAATCATGTCGGCGTTAGCCAGGGACTCGGCCTGGTACACCGTCACACTGTCCCCGTCGTAAATCAGAGGCGTTGGTGCCTGCCCTCCATCGCGCAAGACGGTTAAGAAGTCGTAGGTGGTGCTTGTCGGTTCACCTCCTGGAATGGAAGACGGCCGGATCACCTCCAGTCGCGACAGATCGCCGGTTGCCGCGATGCCGCCAGCTTTTTGAATCACATCGACCAATGTTGGCCAACCCTGTTCTTTGGATGCCGCTAATGAGAAGACCCCTGGACGCTCAACATGACCAGTGACGGTCACCTTGATCGGACGTGGGTTAACAAGGTCGAGATACACCAACGGGCGCCGAAGAATGCGGGCATAACCATCGGTAATCACCTGTTTGGCTTCTTCCAGCGTCAGGCCCCAGACAGGAACGGTGCCGAGGCGCGGCAAGTTAATCGTTCCATCACTCAGCACCTGGACGGCAGCTTCATAGCCGTCCACTTTGAACACCTTCATGGAGAGCTTGTCGCCAGGACCCAACCGGTAGCGGTAGGCGCCATTGGGTCCAGCGGTGCCGTCCATTGCTGCCATCCCTGGCACCACAGCAAGGGGACGGCCATGCATTGGCGCTTCGAGCGGCAGACAAACCATGCCGACAACCAACATGGGTGCAACCCGCCGGATCGCAGCACCTGAGCATTGAAGGAAAGGCATGGGCGAGCTTCGGAACAGCGAAAAAAAGCGGAGCTGGGCATTAATCTTCCCTCACATTGAGACGGAATGGGACATCGATGACACTGCCTGGTTCGTCCATCCCCCACGAGGTGGCTCTGCCGGCTGATGTCATTGCGACCGATCTCGCACCCGGCCGGTTGTTCTCGATTGAAGGCCTCGATCTCTACCTTTTGCCCGGAGATCGATTCGATCCGGTGGCGACCGCTGTCGGTCAGTTGCGAGAGTCCACCTACAGAGAGCAGCTCTCCGGCTCCGGGCAAACCACCGATCTGGACGGGAGGGATTCTTTCTATGACCACCTGGTTCTGCTGGAAGCCAGCAGCGGTGTTCTCGCAGGCTCCGCCCGCCTCCAGTTCACTCCTGAAGGAACATCAGCCGATCAGCTCCCAGATGGTGAAAAGTCCTACCTGGAGCATGTCTACCCCGGCATCAAGGAGAGGCTGAGCGTTTGGGGGCATCACCTTGAGATCGGCAGAGTGGCCCTGGCTGGCCGATTTCAGAAACAACCGCATTCATTGATGGCACTGTTTCGCGGGGGCTTGCTCATCGCAGTGCGATCCGGGTACACCACCCTGCACGGGTTGGTCTCCTTCAACCATTTTGCCTATTCGGATCCCGTCAATCACGCTTTTCTGAGCGCCTTGATGCGTCCCCCTTACAGACAACGAGAACCCGTGCTGCCTGCACCCCGTCATCCGGTCGAGGCGATCACAGGATCTGACCTCCCCCATCCGATCAGCAATGTTCAGGCCCTGGAAGTCAGCATTCGAAACGAACTTTGCGACAGCTTTCGTTTACCGGTTCTGCTGCGCCAGTATTTCAACCTGATGGAGGCCCGCGTCTGCAATCTCTCCCTGGCACGCGATTTCAATCAAATCACCGAAATCCTGATGGCTGCCGATTTGAAACGGCTCCCAGAGGAACGCCTTCGATTCTTCATCGATGTCGAACATCAGCCGATCTACCAGCGGTTCAGCTGGTACCGCGGTGACACCCAAAACGGTCGGCACTGATATTTTGAGTCACCGCAATCTCGGAGCAGCTGGATTGAGCGAATCGCTCCCTGAAAAGCAGGAGCTGCAGGGACGACTGACTGAGATCCTGCATCGAATCTCCGGAGCCGATCCTGCCTCCATCACCCCGGAAGCCCGATTAATGGAGGATATCGGCATCGATTCTCTTGGCTTTTACGAAATTTTGATCGAAGCAGATACATCCTTCGGCATTCGTATCAAGGAGGAGGACCTCCTTCAATTCCGTACTGTCGGAGACATCCAGCGGCATCTTGAGTCACTGGACATCCAGCCCACCCATGCTGAAACCCCCTGAACGTATTGCTGTCATCGGCTGGGGCAGCATTAATCCATTGGGGAAGGATGCGGAAAGCACCTGGAATGCAGTGCTGGCTGAACGATCGGGCATTCAAGGTCTCAACGCTGCCTGGGCCTCTGATCTGACAACCCAGATCGGCGGGTGCGTGCATGATCAGGCCCTATCAGCGCTCGAACCTCTTCTTCAGCGTCGATCCGATCGCTGTGCGCAGCTTGCCGTTCTCGCTGCCCGGCAAGCCTGGTCCATGGCGGCTCCGTTTCGCGTCGGACTTGATCCCAACCGTATTGCCGTTGTGATCGGGACAGGCATCGGCGGCTTGGCGACGATGCATGCGCAACATGAACAGCTCACCGCCGGTGGCCCAGCCAGGGTGAATCCACTCACGGTGCCGATGTTGATTCCAGACGCACCAGCGGGTCAGGTTGCCATTGACCTGGGCTTGAAAGGAGGAGCCCATACCCCTGTTTCGGCCTGTGCTTCTGGCGCCGAGGCTCTGATGCTTGCCCAGATGCTGCTGAATGATGATCGAGTCGATCTTGTCCTGGCAGGTGGAGCCGAAGCACCGGTCAATCGACTCGGGCTTGTTGGCTTTTCAGCAATGCGCGCACTGTCCTGCCGCAATGACGCCCCCGATCAAGCCTCACGGCCCTATGGCAAGGACAGGGACGGATTTGTGCTCTCCGAGGGAGCAGGTGTGCTGGCGTTGATGCGAAATTCTGACGTCCCTGCAGATGCACCGCTCGGATGGCTCCTTGCCTGCGGCAGCAGCAGTGACGCTCATCACATCGTTGCTCCGGAACCAGAGGGACGCCAGGCCAGCAAGGCAATTGAGGATGCTCTGCGGCGTGCTGATGTTCAACCCTGCGA
Source organism: uncultured Synechococcus sp. (assembly GCA_964546675.1). Lineage (GTDB taxonomy): Bacteria > Cyanobacteriota > Cyanobacteriia > PCC-6307 > Cyanobiaceae > Parasynechococcus. The sequence goes on along the minus strand of CAZJLQ010000014.1, from coordinate 1,355 downwards.
CATCTCCGCTGTGCAAGCCCACGCCACAGGCACCAGCCTTGGTGACCTTGCCGAAGCCCGTGCCCTACGCCGCAGTCTGGGTGGCGCAGCGGATCAAATTCCAGTTTGCGCACCGAAAGGTCAACTGGGGCATCTCCTTGGAGGAGCTGGTGCCGTTGAAGCCATCATCGCGCTTCAATCCATGCGGGAAGGGATCACCCCCCGCAGTCTCAATGCCGACCCACTGGATTCTGAGGTGGAACTCGCCGTCGCTCAATCCGGACCGGTGTCCATGTCGACGTCCAATCGGGAACGTCTACTGCTGAAAAACGCCTTTGGCTTCGGTGGTCACAACATCAGCCTTGTTCTGGCAGCTCCCGCCGGTAAAACTCCTGTACAGCACGGGTAAAACCATCACGATCCTGGGGATTTTTGGGAAGCTCCAGATCCACCGCACGCCCGCGGCGGCAATGCACCGTTCCCATCGGTGCAGATAAGCGACGCAAGAGCAATTGAAGAGGCTTGTACTGCGGGCCGATCGCATCGTCCAGTCCCTCATAGGAAAACACCCAAGGGACCACCACACCGCCGTAATGTCTCGCCAGCATCCATGCGCTGGGAGACACCCTCTCTTCGATGGGTGTCACGAGTGAGCCGTTTGGAGCCAGCATCACCTGTCCGTGCTCGCGTAGCAGAGCCGACACGCCCATCATTCCCTGCAGCCTTGATTCCGTCCGACGGTGGTCCATGACCGCCTGTCCGGCATTGCGAGCCGCAGCCGCAAAACCGGGCAGGATCCATCGGAGATGCAACTGGGCCGTGATCAGACTTGGCATCCCGAGGACCCCTTGCACCACCAGTCCATCGCAGGGGCTGCGATGGTTGTAGATGTGAACGAGGGGAACCCCACTGGGCTCACTGCGTTGGCTGTCGTCCACCACTGCCTGAACACCGAGAGCACGCAATGCAATCGCCGATGACATCTTCATCAGATGTCCAGCCCAGTCGGAACGCCGCAGGAGAATGGCGGGGAGCTGCAAGCCATAGAGCAGAAATCCAAGCCCAGCCCAGCCCAGGCGCGCAGCGACCCGGCCGACCAAAGTCAGGGGATGGGATAAGGGTTTTGCCTTTGAAGGCAACAGCTGCGGGCGGGGTTCCAGCTGCCTGGCCTCCAGGCCGATCGGGAAAGTGATTCGGAAAGGGAAATCACCATCAAAGTTTCCATTGACCTGGGTGGTTTTCACCAGGTGGTTGTAGAAGCGATAAAACAGCGATCGATCACTGGGTTGTGGGTCTAGCCAGAACGCATCCAGAGATTTTTGATCGGTTAGCCCATCCAGGTTGTAAAAGGTTTTGCCCATCGTTTTTGTTGGCAC
>CAZJLQ010000013.1:0-12715 GCA_964546675.1 uncultured Synechococcus sp. | reverse complement strand
AGGTGGAAGCAGCCTGGCGTTTGTACACACCGCTTCTGGAATTGATCGAAGACAGCCCCTGGCAGCTTCCGATCCATCCCTACGAATCGCGCACCTGGGGACCTGCAGCTGCGGATGCCCTTCTTGCCCGTGATGGATTGCTCTGGCGCCGTCCCTGAACCGCAACTCCCGATCGTCCTCCTTCTTACGGCAGCACCATGTCACCGCAACTCACCCTTCAAACCCCTCTGGAACTGGCTCCCTCTGACGTCCCCACCTATTTGGAGCAACTCTGGTCTCCCGAGCAGCAGGGCAGCACCGGAACAGGAGCGAACACCTTCTGCCTGCTGGTCTGGCAGCCCGCCTGGGCCGAACAGCAACTGGTGCGCAGTGGCCGCCTTCCCGGCCCGATCACCGGGCAGCAATCCAAGGAATTGATCGCCTCAGGTCGACAGGCCGTGATCGATGCCGATCTGCCCCTGAGCACCCCACCACTGGATGGGAGCGTGATCGAGGCAGCCGCGGCCTTCAGCGGAAATGAGTCCATGGAGGATCTGCGGGGTCAATACATCGACCCGGCCCTGAGTGCGCTTCAGCCACGCCGGCTGATCACGTTGGCCCCAACGATCAATGAAGGCCAGTCCCTGGAAACAATGGTGGCCGCTTACTGCCCACTGCCGGAAGAGGGTGGCGGCACCGCCGCATGCGGTGATGTGGTGGTCCTCCGCGGCGGCCATGCCGCGCTTCAGGAAGGAATGAACATCCTTCAACCGCTTTTGCCGCAGTCCATGCCCTCCTGGGTCTGGTGGAACGGATTCCTCGATGAAGCTCCTGCCTTGATGGAGCAACTGGCCAGCGCTCCTCGACGGCTGATCATCGACACCGCCATCGGTCGCCCACGCCATTGCCTCGATCTGCTCAGTCAACGGGTGGGATCAGGCCAGGCGGTGAATGACCTGAACTGGCTGCGACTGCGGAGCTGGCACGAAACACTGGCCATGGTGTTCGATCCACCGCACCGCCGGGACGCCCTCAGCCATGTCGTTCAGCTGGATGTTGACGTGGAAGGTCACCATCCAGCCCAGGGCTTGCTCCTGACGGCCTGGATTGCGGATCGACTGGGCTGGGATCTCCTCTCTTCACAGGAGGTTGAGGATGGGGTCGCCTCTGTCTTCCGCCGCAGCGATGGAGTGGAGGTGAAATTCCATCTGATGTCCGTACCCATGGGGCAGCCCAGTGTTCATGCGGGTCAATTGGTGGGGTTGCGCATGGTCTGCCAGCCAGAGCAGGGCAAAGGAATGTGTGTAATCCTCTGCGCCGAATCCGGGGGTTGCATGCGACTCGAAGGGGGTGGCATGGCTGATCTCGATCTGATCGAAGAGGTTGTGCCCGTTCAGCACTCCACTCCGGAGATGGACGTGGCAAGGCTTCTCAGCGGCGGACACGACAGCACCAATCCGCTCCTGGCTTCGGCAGCACCGCTGGCTGCCAGGCTGCTCGCCTGAGCGCACCCCAACGCCATGGCCGTTGTGATCGCAGCACCGGCCAGCGGCAGCGGCAAAACTCTGCTGAGCCTTGCACTGCTGGCCTGGGCCCGGGTGAAAGGCCACAGCATCCAGCCGTTCAAGGTCGGACCTGATTACCTGGATCCTCAACTGCTGAGCACCATCGCTCAGCGCCCCTGCCGCAATCTTGATCTCAACCTCTGCGGTGCACCATGGGTGCAACGCGCCTTCCACGGTTATGGGGGGATGGCAGACCTGGCCCTGGTGGAAGGCGTAATGGGTCTGTTCGATGGGATTGGTAGCAGCGAGGCAGGCAGCACCGCCGCCACGGCCCGTCTCCTCGGACTGCCTGTGGTGCTCGTGGTCGATGCGGGAGGCCAAGCCGCATCCCTCGGAGCGCTTGTGCGGGGTTTTCGTGACCACGACCCCGCTCTCCAGCTGGCCGGAGTTGTTCTCAATCGCGTCAGCACATCCCGACACCGTGAGCTGCTGGCCGAGGTTCTCGACCGACTGGGGGTGCCCCTGCTGGGCTGTCTACCGAAAACCGATGCCCTCACGTTGCCGAGCCGCCACCTCGGACTAGCCCCGGCTCACGAACTGCAAAGCCCCGGAACGCATCGGGACCGATGGGCCTCTCTCGCCGAGACCCATCTCAATCTGGGCGAACTCCTTCCCCTGCTGAAAGCCCCAGCTCCCGGTCCTGATCCTCTGGGCATGGAGCACGGGGAACAACAGCCCAGGCAGCAGCCCGGCCCCTACCCAGTCGCCGTGGCTTCGGATGCGGCCTTCCATTTCCGCTATCCCGAAACGGGTGAACTGATGGAGAGGCGGGGCATGCCGCTCATTCCATGGAGCCCCCTTGACGATGAACCGATTCCCAGCGAAGCCTGCGGCCTGATGCTCCCCGGTGGATTTCCAGAACAGCACGCAGAGCAACTCAGTGCGTCGCAGAGGAGCCTTCATTCACTTCGCAGCTTTGCAGCGCTTCGCCCCGTCTATGCGGAATGCGGCGGGATGCTGTTGCTTGGCCGCAGCCTGACCGACCTGAATGGAACCTTGCATCCGATGGCAGGGATCTTGCCCTTCCAGGCATCCAAAGGACGTTTACAGGTGGGTTACCGCACACTTCACACCGATCGGGATGGCCTGGTGACGCGCCGCAATGAGGTGCTTCAGGGGCATGAATTTCACCGCTGGCACCTTCAAAGCGAGCTCCCAGACAGCTTGGAATCGGTGCACTCGCTATGGGAAATTAAGGGCTGGCGCTTAGAAACGCGACGAGAAGGATGGGCGCATCGGACTCTTCACGCCAGCTGGATTCACCTCCACTGGGCCAGCTCTACGACGATCTGCTCCCGATGGCGCGACGCGCTCGCAACCGCGCCGAAAGCAACGACAGGCGTTTCGTGAATCGTCGTCAGGCCACGTCTCAACCCTTCGTGGAACGTTGGCAGCTGATCATCCATGGACGGGTGCAGGGTGTTGGTTTCCGGGGAACTTGCAGCAGACGAGCACTGGATCTCGGACTGCGGGGCTGGGTTCGCAATTGCCGAGATGGAAGCGTTGAAGTTCAAGTGGAAGGTTTGCCCCACGCCATTGCCGAACTCAGAGCCTGGTGCGAGCAAGGACCACCGGGTGCTCGCGTGAAGCAGGTGTTGCCTGTTCAACTGCCAGTCACCGGCGATGATTGGTTTGAAGTCCGCTACTGACGGCGTGCGGTGCACATGAGGAGCTCAGGCAGTCGGTCAACAGTCTCCGAGGTCTGCACTGCAATACCTCTCTGAAGAGATTGGGAACTGCGGCGTCACCCGTCAGCAATCCGGCTAGCCCGGGAATAGCAAGGCTTTGGTGGGGTTGTGCTTCGCTTCTCTGTCGTGCTGACGATCACCGCGCTGCATCTGATTGGAGTGGATGTGGTGAGTGCCCGCCGTGATCCCCCCCAGCGGATGTACCCCTCGGCGATTGAAGCCCTCAGCGCCTGCCAGAACTGGCAAAAACAGGAGGGGCAGTTCATTGCGACCATTCCTGGCGGCAGACTTGCTGGCCAACCTGGGACGTGGAAGACCTCCATCCGAAGCTGTATGGCAGACCTGGACCACCCCACGATTCTTGGCCGGCGGTACAGCGTTGTTGCCGATGCGAAATACAGTTCATTTCTTTCCGAACTGCATCACAAGGTGGTGCGACGCTTCCCTTATCCAGCATCCACAGAGGACACTGGCTCGATGCCATAGGGGGAAATGGATGGGTCAAGACTTCTTCAACCCACGCACCAAAGAGTTCTGGAAAGCGATCCTGGGTGTTGTCAGCTTGGCCATCGGGATCGGGCTTGGCGCCTTAATCCTCAAGATGTGATGTCCATGACTGCTGAAAGAGCTTTCCACCGGTCAGCGGACTGAAAACTGACCATCCTGAACAGACCAAGCATGTTGCTCGTTGTCTGACGCACATCGCCAACTCTGGTTGCTACGCCATGGAGCGACCGAATGGGCAAAGAATGGCCGACACACCGGGAACACTGACTTACCTCTGCTGCCGGAAGGTGAACGGGAAGCAAAAGCATTGGCCCCGATTCTGAGTGGACGCGCTTTCGCGGCTGTCCTCAGCTCGCCGTTGCAACGAGCGCGCCGCACCTGTGAACTCAGTGGCCTGGGTGAAACGATGCAGATTTGTGAGGAGATTCGTGAATGGAACTATGGCGACTACGAAGGGATAACAACTGAAGACATCCACCGGACCGTTCCGGACTGGACGGTATGGACACACGGATGCCCGAATGGAGAAAGCGTTGAGGAGGTGCAGTCCCGTTGTGAACGAGCGATCGAAACAGCGATGAACATCTCCAGGCCGGGAGATGTAGCCCTGTTTGCCCACGGTCACATTCTTCGTGCTCTGGCCGGCACGTGGCTTGGACTTGGCGCCAGCTCAGGCCAGTTGTTCAAGCTTGGAACCGCATCTGTGAGTGTCCTTGGCTGGGAACGGAAGGTCCCGACCATCAGCCACTGGAATGCACCCACCTCAGACAGGTTCTGACCCGGCCATCGCAGCACCGAATTGCCGATTCATGGCCGGATCCTCCAGGCGTGTGTAGGTCTTAATGAACTCCCAGCCAAAGAAAATGAAGCGTGCGCCCCGCGGACTCACCAGCATCCCGACGGATCTCGCCGCACGCGCCGTTCTGAACTGCCTCTCCAGCCGGCGACAACGACGCTTGAAATTGCGGTTATCAGAACATTGGATCACGGATTTCGGTCCGATGTCGCCTGACCTCTTGGAGGAGAGCGAGCGTGCCTGAGGCTCCGCTCTGGCTCGACCTTGGGGCCTTCGGATTCGGCATTGCCGTCTCCCCCCTGCACATCACTCTGCTGCTGCTCTTGCTGCTCGGACCCAACCCCATTCAGCGGGGAATGATCTATCTCCTGGGCTGGATGCTCACCACGCTGGTCACCCTGGCCGCTCTGCTCACCCTCGGGCATGGACTGGTGATGGACATGACCCAGGGCTCACACCCTCGGATCGGCCTGGATCTGATCGGCAGTGGTGCCCTGCTGACCCTCGGCATCCGGGAAGTGGTGAAAACCATCGGTGAACAGGGCGAACCACCGGCCTGGAGCCGGTCCTTGGATCGCTTCATCGCAATGCCAATGCCCGTGCTCCTGGCGCTGAGTTCAGTTCTTGAGGTCATCAGCCCCGACGACCTGCTCCTGTTCGCCAAATCCGCCGCCATGATCCTGGCCGCAGATCTCAACGGGTCGGAGGAGCTGGTTGGCAGCCTGATGTTCACCCTTGGCTCCAGCCTGCTGCTGCTGATTCCTGTGATGGCCGTCCTGGTTGCAGGAGAACAGGTCATGCCCCTGCTGAAAACGATGAAGGCTCTTCTGATTGCGCAAGGGGAGCGCTTGCTGGCCGGCATCAGCCTTCTGCTGGGGCTCTACCTGGGCTGGCAAGGAGTCGTGGGGTTCACTGCGGCCTGAATCCAGCCATCCAACGCTCCCGCTGTTCCTGCTCCTGGTGCTGGCCCACCAGCCAAACGCCAGTCCTGGCTCGGCTAACCGCCACGTACACCAGCTGGCGTCTCAGCGTCAGATCCTGGGGCCAGAACACATCCGGTGCCACGAACACCTCTCCAAAACTGCTGCCCTGACTGCGATGCACGGTCAGGACTGCCGCAGGTCCCAGAGCTGCAAAAGCATCACGGATGAGGAAATATTGCCGCCATAGGGCTCGGCCATTCTTCTTCCCTGCATCCCGTGCCTGCTGCCGCAGCCGTTTCATCACGGCGTCGAGCTGATGTCTGGCGCTGCTGCCGACAGGGGGCTGCAAACGGAGGGTCAGATCAAGATCACCGGCACTGACGCTCACAGCCAGCGTCTCGATGATGGGCACAGGGCCGTCTGTCCCGGAACATCCGAAATCCACAAGATCACAGGATTCCGGTTTGACATCGCGCACCACCACTTCGCGGTTGGATGCAAGCACCATGTCGGGCTCTTCGCCGGTCTCCACCCCATCGCGGGAGGCCGGCGCCATCACAGCGGAGCGACTAATCAAGACCTCTCCAGGGAGCACCGGCATCTGATCTGCCATCGAGCCGTGCACGGCCCGCCGAGCATGGGGCACCAGACTCTCCAGGGTGCGATTCGTGTAGCAGAGAATGCGAGCCGCATCTGGATTGTCCTGCAGCGCCGCTTCCCTGAGAGCGGTTTTGGCCTGATCCAGCCATTCCCGTTTGCCCAGGGACATCACCCGTCCCTGCGGATCCTGAATTGGATCAAGAAGCGGGGGCTGACGACAAGGCAGACCTCCATCACGCAGGCGACTGGCCAGCTGCAAGACGGGCCCCTGATGTCGCACCACTTCCTGAAGCGTGGCGCAACTGGCCCGCTGCAAGGAAAAGACCGGGCTCTCCGGCTCCCCCACCGGCGGCAGCTGAGCAGGGTCCCCTACAAAAACCAGTCTGGTGCGAAAAGGATGGGCACACTGCAGAGCAATTCCCAGCAATGTGCTGTCGATCATCGACGCCTCATCGATCAGCACCAGGCTGAGATGCTCGAGGGCTAAAGCCGTCTGCTCCGTGGGCTCACATTGTTCAGCATCTCCTTGACGCTTGAGCTTCAAACGCAGCAGACGGTGGATCGTCGAGGGGTACCAGGTGGGACTGAGTCCTTCCAGGTGCAATGCATGACGCAACACGCCCACCGCCTTGTGGGTGGGAGCCACAACGGTCCAGCACTGGCCCCGTTGCTCCACTTCACGCAACAGACGCATCGACAGAAATGTCTTCCCACTACCAGCAAAGCCACTGAGAACAAACGGGGAACCATCGGAAGGCCCCTCCAACCAGCGCAGAAAAATGTCGCTCGCTGACTGCTGATCCTTGGTCAGAGACTCCATCAGACGAGGGAAAGCACCTGCACGGCGAAGGTCAAAGAATGCGGACTGCAGCTGCCGCAATTCTGACGACACCAGCGGTGTTGCGCCGGTGATGCCATCAATGACCGGTGGATCTACCGATCGCTGCAACGTTGCCAAACTCAGGGCACATCACTCATCGAGCAGAACGAAACTCAGACAAGAAGAGAAACAACAACTGCCTGTTCAACCCCTTTCAGCCAGTGATCAGACTCTTTCATTGAAAGAACGACCCAGGAAACAGATTGAAACGCCGATGCATCACACTAATTTCCGTGCATTGACTCACGAAAATGCATGAAAAAATTGATCAATCAAATGCATTGGTGAACCCAAAAAACAAAGCCCGGGCAACGCAATCAGCGGCCCCATAACACTGCCAACCAGGACTTCGAGTCGACTGTGACCGAGACTTTCTTTCAGCGGGGCTTCATTAACTTCGCTCCAGAGATCATTCGGTAGCTGATTGATTCGTTCAGCAATCTTTCCCGCGGATCTTCGAATCCCACTGGCGTCGTACATCACGATGAAGGCGATCGTGGCCGCCAGGGCAAAGATTGGATGATCAAATCCCATCGTCCAGCCAAGACAGGCGGCCGTCCCTGTCACCAAAGCGGAATGACTGGAGGGCATCCCGCCCGTTTCAATCAGCACCTTGGGGCGCCAGCGTTGATGAACAACCAGCTCAATGAAAAGCTTCGACAACTGCGCCGTGCCGCAGGCAATCAAACCCCAGGCAAGGCTCGCGTTGTCCAACAACTCGTGCAGGACAGCATGGGAATGATGGATCTCAATCATCGATCACGGCTTGTGATGAAATCCGCCAAAGCGAGCAATGGCAATGCTTTTGCCGACCAGGGCTCCAGCACCTGTTTCGCCTCGCACACCAAGGTCTGAGCTCGGTTCCTGGATTCCTCCAATCCCAGCAATTTCGGATAGGTGGTTTTGTCCGCGATCAGATCCTTGCCAGCGGTTTTCCCCAGCACCTCGCTGCTCGCTGTGATGTCGAGGATGTCGTCAATGATCTGGAAAGCCAGTCCTATGCCGCGTGCATAGGTTCGCAACGCTGCGAGCAAGGTCTCATCCGCCCCGCCAATGGTTGCGCCCGTGATCACACATGCGCTGAGCAGGGCCCCCGTTTTATGCAAATGGATGTACTCAAGGGTCTCCAGATCAACCTGCTTACCCTCACTTTCGAGATCCACAACCTGACCGCCGACCAGGCCGGGGGCCCCCGCCACAAGAGACAGCTCACCCACCACCTTCAGCAGTCGCTCAGCCGGAACACCCGGACTGCGCATTGCCACCATTTCAAACGCACGGGTCAACAGAGCATCCCCAGCCAGGATCGCCACCGCTTCTCCATAGACCTTGTGATTGGTGGGTCGCCCTCGGCGAAGGTCGTCATCGTCCATCGCCGGCAGATCGTCATGGATCAGCGACATGGTGTGGATCATCTCGAGGGCCACAGCTGTCGACATGGCCTGTTCCGAGGAACCACCAGCCATCTCGCAGGCCGCCAGGCAGAGAATCGGCCGAAGCCGCTTTCCCCCTGCCAAAAGGGAATAACGCATGGCTTCCCTCAGGGATTCCGGTCTCTCTGGCCTGAGAGCAGCATCAAGCGCTGTCTCCACAAGATCCTTGGTCCGCGCAAGGTATTGCGGGAAATCAAATCCGTTCAGCTGCGTCGCTGTGCTGTCTTGGGAAGTCGCCGCAGCGGTCATGACGGACGGTTCTCTGGCTGAATTCTCTCAGGCAGGGAGATTCAGGAGACACTGGCGACACCAAGCTTTTGGCAAGCCTCCTGTGATTGCCCCCATTGAAGACGCGGCAGCCCGGCAACACCGCATCAAAGAGGCCTGTCAGCACAGCCAGGGGGAGCACTGGGTGACCTTGCGGGAGGGCCCTGTTCAGATTCCCACCGTCCATCTTGACCAGGAATTGCTGGTGTACCGCGTTGACAACGGACGCTTGCTGGCAGCCCTTCAGGAGCATTTCAAAAACCAACCGTCTGGCTTGAAACAACTCCACCGCAGTGAATCAGCAGCATCAACGCAGGATCTCCTCCACGCGCTGCTGCTGGTGAAAGCCGGAGACCAGCGCGGTCCGATCCTGCGCGAACTGAAGCGCCTGAAAGTGCAGACCGAACCACTCCTGGTGGATTCCACCGGTGTGGTTGTGAACGGCAACAGACGACTGTCCGCCATGCGACAGCTCCAGAAGGAAGACCCCGAACGGTTTCACCGCTTCCAAAAACCTCTCGTTGCGGTTCTGCCGGAGGAGATCTCGAGAAGCGATGTGGAATACATCGAAACAGCACTTCAGCTGGCGCCGGAAACCAAGCTTCCCTATGGCTGGGTGGATCGGCGCCTGAAACTCCGCCGACAGATCGATGATCTCGGGCTGGACCCTGACTGGGTGCAGGAGGCCTATCGGCTGGACTCACGTCAACAACTCGACGACGAACTGGCTGAACTGGCACTCGTCGAGCGCTACCTCAGTGAGATCTGCGGAACGCCCTTCGCTTACTCAGCCGTGGTGTCCTGTGAGCGCCTTTTTCAGAGCCTTCAACGCCAGCTTCGTTTGTTACCAACCACTCTCGCGAACGCATGGACTGCGATTGGTCTGCTGCTCATCAATCAGCGCAGCAAACTCTCACCCGCGTTTGATCGCCAGTTCCCCTTCGAGGTTCCCGTTACAGAAGCAATGCCTGAGATGGTGCTGCAGCGACTGGCTAACGACCCTGGGCTTCTGGCTCATCCGCTGCACAAACCGCTGCGCCGCAAACACATCAAGCGGATGACAGAACGAATCCTGCATCACCAGACCCCGGCGGAGCTGGCCAGAACGGTTGAAACAGTGATCGATGAGGTTCGCCAACAGCTCAGGCAGGATCGCGTTCCCCATCGCCTGCTTCACCACCTCCATGCCTCAAAACGGCTCCTGGAGAAACTCACTCCCGATCAACTCACTGATGCAGAACGCTTCAACCTGCTCACAGAAGCCAACACGATTCGCGGACGCCTTGACCTGCTGATCTCAGAGCCTCAGCACACAACACAGTCGAAGTCTGCCCAGCGTTGGTGGCGTGGGAGGCGACGCCTCAGCAACGTGATGGAGCGACTGCTTCGGAACAGAGGCAGAACCAGCTGAAACGATGCAAGGCAAGGCGGCATCAGGTTGTCCCCTCCAGCACAAGGGGCACCCAATCCAATGGGTGGGGCATGCGCATTTCCCTGCCCTGTCCTGAAGACGTTGTGATGGCCAGGTCGTAGGACACCGAATAGCGCGTTGACTGACCTTGATAAGGGGTCACGCGGTGACGCAGATCAGAGGGGAACAGAAGCAGACGATGTCTCAGCGGAGCAAACACCCCACCTGACGCTGCCGCATCCCGGTACGGAATCGCCATGACGTGGCTGAAATAGTCGTCCGGTGCCTGAAACTCCAGCTCTCCAGAGTCGTTTCCAGGTTCCGTCCTGACGTAGAAGACCGCGCTCAACTGAGCATTGCGGTGGGTGTGCGTCTCAATGGTTCCGCCGTCGTTGGCACACACCACAGGCCAAGCCTTCTGGATATGAACCTCCAGTCCGTGATCCGGTCCCAGCAATTCCTCCAGATAGGTGGCGGTGCCCAGCGCCAGCTGCTGGTTCAGCCACTGAAACGCTTCCATTCTGTGCAGCTGATCCAGGCCTGCATGACCGAGAAGATCACCGGTGAGGTTGTTGCGATCACTGAACTCCGGGTGCTGATACACCTGGCGGTCGAAGGCCTCAAGTTCTGAATCCATGGCCTCTGCAATGGCCCCATCGGGATGCAGATCCACCTGGAAGACAGGCGTGGGGAACAACCAATGGAATGGCATGGAGGACGATCAAACGACGAGGTCATCGAGCCCATGGTCGATGCCATGGCGCCGGCTCCAGGCCAGAACGGTGTTCACCAACAGCATCGTCACCGTCATCGGGCCAACACCGCCTGGAACTGGTGAAAGCGCCGCCGCGATCGGCTCCACCTCTGCGGCACGAACATCCCCACATAAGCCGCCCTCGGGTTTGCGATGGATGCCGACATCCACCACGAATGCACCAGGCCGGACATGCTCAGCCCCGACCATGCCCGGCCGCCCTGCCGCAACAACCAAGATCTCAGCCTGCTGGGTGAGGTCAGCAAGATCCTTTGTGCGGGAATGGGCAATCGTGACGGTGGCATTCGCCGCTTGAAGCATCAGCGCCATCGGCTGACCCACGAGGATGCTGCGACCGACCACCACAGCCCGCTTTCCAGCCGGATCCATTCCATTGCTCCGCAACAACGCCATCACACCTGCAGGAGTGCAACTGCGCGGGCCGGCTTCACCCTTCAGCAGACGCCCCAGATTCATGGTGTGAAGACCATCTGCATCCTTTTCCGGGTCGATGGCCGCCAACAACGGCCCCTCTTCCAGTCCCCGCGGCAAGGGGAGCTGCAGCAGGATCCCATCCACGGAAGGATCCTGATTGAACGTTTGAAGCTTGGTCAGCACGTCTTGTGCTGAACTTTCTGCTGGAAGGTGCAGACCCATGCTCTGCACACCCACCCGGGCGCAGGCCTTCTCTTTGTTGGCGACGTACACCCCACTGGCGGGATCATCTCCAATCCGCAGCAAGGCGAGACCCGGCGGTCGACCGACCGATGCCAGTTGAGCTTGGATCAACTGATGCAAGCGCTGCTCCAGCTGTTTCGACAGTGCCTTTCCATCCAGTCGAAGGGCCATCCCATCGGAAATCGGATGATCCCAGCATGCCCTCAGAGGAGAGCTAGCGTGCACTCGTCAGCCGGGCTGCCTTGGTTCGCTTCCCCCGTGTAAGCAGCCTCAATCTGAGTCTCCTCTGGCAGAGCTGGCTCCGACACGAAGGGCCATCCCGCAGGCTGCTGCGATGGACACGGCTTCAGTCCGTCGCCCTGCTGCTGGTCTGCTTCAGCGTTGCGCTGCTGTCCAGTCTTCCGTGGTTGCTGAAACCGGAACTACAGCCGGGGTCGTTGGCTCCGTTTGATGCGGTCGCACCCAAGGATGCGCTTGTTCAGGACAGCACAGCACTCGAACAGAGACGTTCCAATCTCGTTGCACGTTCGGTGGTTCAAGTCATCGATCCCGAACAGACAACGCAACTCCAACGTCGGCTGGAAGATCAGCTCAAACAACTGCAACGGGTCACAGACAGTGGATCCGCAGCCCGAATCGGACCTGTCAATCTCACGCCGCTCGAACAGCGCTGGCTCGAAGAACGCAGCACCAAGGATCATCTCGCCTGGGACACCGCTGTGCGCCGAGCCGCAGGACGCATGCTCAGCCAGGGGGTTGTGAGCACCCTGGCGCCGGACCAACTGCGCGTGGCGGCGTCCCTGCAGATGAAGGGCATCCAGCTGGAGGCCAACAATCCCGCAGCGCTCTCGCTTGCCAGCAAGGTGCTGACCAGCACCTTCCAGGGAAGCAGCAACCTCCGAACCGACCCGGTCCTCAGCAAGCAGCTGATCGAGGAACAGCTCACCAAGCAGGGGATTCCAACGATCGAGGTTCGTCAGGGGGATCTGATCACCCGGAAGGGCGAAGCGATCAGCCCCCAGGCCTATGACGTGCTCGATTTCTTCGGCAAGGTGAAACGGGAGCCGCAACCCGTGATCTGGTTGACGCGTTTCATCGAGGCCCTTGCGGCCTGCGGCGTGATGTTGCTCGTCATGCGTCGGGAACGACCTGGCCTCGAAGTTCGTCATGCCCTGCTGGCTCTGGGACTGCTCCTGCTGGTGCAGGCGGCCAAGCTTTGGTTCAAAGGAACTGT
>CAZJLQ010000012.1:0-13178 GCA_964546675.1 uncultured Synechococcus sp. | reverse complement strand
ATCAGCCAGTTGCCTTGTGCCTCGATGGTGATCAGCGATCCGTTGGTCTGATCTGAGCTGGCCTGTTGCGGTGCCGTGGAAGCCCCACCGGGTGGTTCGGTTAAGAACGCGTCACGACACGCCTAGCTTGAAGGGATGGCCAAGGTGGTCTCCAGATTTCTCAACCGTCCGCTCTGGCAGGTCTGCGGGTTCGGGCTGGCTGGCGGTCTGATGTTGTCTGTGCCGTTTGCCCGCACCCATCCCCTCAGTGGTTGGTGGGGCCTTGGCGTCGGTGAGGCGGTGGTGCTTGGCCAGGATGCCGCCGGCACCAACACCGACACGATCTTCACGGTGAAGGTGCAGCCTGGCAGCACGACCATCACCCAGATTCCGCGTGACAGCTACATCAATCCCGATGGCTTCGGGGCGATGAAGATCAATGGGCTGCTGACGCGCGGCGGTCCGGAGGCGGTGGAGCGGGAGCTGACTCGGCTGATGAACAGACCCGTTCGTCATCACGTTGTGGTGTCGCTCCAGACGCTCCCATTGCTGGCCAACCTCCTCGGTGGCATTGAGGTGGATGTGCCCAAACGGCTGTACTACGTCGATCGCAGCCAGGATCTGGTGATTGATCTCCAGCCTGGGCGTCAGGTGTTGCGCGGCAAGGCTCTGGAGGGTTTTCTGCGCTGGCGCGATGACGGTCGCGGTGACTTCGGCCGGCTGGAACGACAGCAGCTAGCCCTGAAAGGTCTGGTGGAGCGCCTGCGGCAGCCCCAGCATGTGGTGCGGATTCCGCTGTTGCTCAGCGTGGCTCGCACCCAGATTGAGACTGACCTCAACCTTCTGCAGATGGGGGCTTTGCTGACAGCCGTGATGACCACGGATCTGAACACGGAACGACTCAGAGCCACGCCGTTCAGCTTGGGTGGGGTCAGTTATCTGGAAACGATCTGGCCGAACTGATCGATGCACCGCTTGAAGGTCACACCAACAGATTGAGGGAACGCACCACACGGCCGCAGAGATCCTTCACCTTGGGCCAGCGCTCTTCGTTGGTGCTGGTGGCCAGGGTGTACAGCCTCCCTCGATCCACCACCACCGTGGCCAGCTCATGGCGGTCCCGGTCTTCCAGGTGCACCGCATACTCCAGGTCATAGAAGGTGTGACCGTTGATCTCCCGTTCGCCGGCTTCGATCAATTCAGCGGTGCGACCGCTTCCGGCCGTGGCAATCACTTCCCGGCGTAAGCGTTCTCCCACCGCCACGGCGCTGCCCAGATCAGCCAGATCGTTGTTGTCGTCCACCTTGTTCACCATCAGGCTCACGGTTTCATCGCTGTGGATCAGGTCGTGAAACACCACCCGTGGTCCGTTGCTCACCTGCACCTGGGTCCAGCCGGTGGGATACAGGAAGGCAAATCGTCCGTCAGGACTCTGATACGACTGCAATCCGGCCGTCGGCCCGGCTGCACAAGCCCCCAAGGCAAACACCAGCAGTCCGCAGACGAGCAGGCGGGCAAGGGCGCGAAACAGCTGCATCGGCGGCAAGGGTGATCCGCCGCCCATTCTGCCGGTGCGGACTGATCGCCGTGAAATCGTGAGCTAGTGCTCGCCACAGCTCGCGACCGATGGGCCGCCGGACTTGATTTCAGCCGGAGATCGCCTGACTGATCCCCCAGCTCAACAGCAGCAGAGCGGCGATCGACAGCAGGGCCCATCGGTTGCCGCTCCGCCGCAATCGGCCGCCGAGCCAATCGGTATAAAGCTGTTGTGCCGCTGGCACCAGCAGCCAGCCGGTGATGGCAACGGAACAGATGTTTCCGATCAGGATCGATGTTGAGTACCCCATTCCCAAAGGGGTGATCAGGCTGTTGAGGATCAACACCGTGGGGTAAAGGCAAAGCAGCACCAGCAGGTTCACTTTCCAGGCCTGCGGCGGATCACTGCTGCCGGAGCTGGAGATCCAGGCGGCAAAACCACGCCAGTTGGTGTTGGCGGAATAGCTGTAGCCCAGCTGATCCATGGCTCGCAGCTGCTTGTCCCGTTCAGGACTCACCATCCAGGCCACAAAGCAGTCGACGTCTTCCCAACGGGTTCGGGTTCGAAAGCGGTTTGGATCTTCTGGATCGATCTGTTCCGGGCCATCGGTGGTGAGGCAACCCGGCCAGCGCCGTTCTGCAGCCAGAAACTGCTCCAACTGAGGCAGGCCGCGCTGGCGTGATTCGGGTTGGAGCGTGTGTTCCACTTCGAATTCAAATCCGCTGGGGGCCAGGCTGTTTGTGGGGGTTGCGTCGGCCATCAACACCTCTGAATGTCTGCAGTCTGGTGAGGCGTTTGCCTGCTGCAACTCCTACATTTCGCCCACTGGCGGCAGATCCCTGAGCGGCTTCACCCGACCGTTGGCCCGGTTGATTGATCAATTCGAACGCCTGCCGGGCATTGGTCCACGCACCGCCCAGCGCCTGGCGCTGCACCTCTTGAACCAGCCGGAGGAGCAGAGCCGGCAGTTCGCCGATGCCTTGCTTGCGGCCCGCAGCCAGGTGGGGCAGTGCCAGCGCTGCTTTCACCTCTCCGCCGATCCGCTCTGTGAAATCTGCCGCAACCCGGAACGGGCCAATGGCTTGATCTGTGTGGTGGCCGATTCCCGTGATCTGCTGGCGTTGGAGCGCACCCGTGAGTTCCACGGCGGCTACCACGTGCTTGGCGGGCTGATTTCCCCGATGGATGGTGTGGGTCCGGAGCTGCTCAACATCCGCCCCCTGGTGCAGCGTCTCGACCAGGAATCGATCACTGAGGTGATCCTGGCGTTGACCCCGAGCGTGGAAGGGGACACCACCAGCCTCTACCTGGCACGCCTGCTCAAACCGTTCTGTCCCGTGAGCCGGATCGCCTACGGATTGCCGATGGGAAGCGAATTGGAATACGCCGATGAAGTGACCCTCAGCCGCGCCTTGGAAGGTCGCAGACCCGTTGACTGAGCCAGGCTTGAACGCTGCCTGAGAGCGGCCTGAGAATTCACTGAAAAACCCGACAGATGGTGGTGTGAAGACGCTGGGAATCGGTGCAAGCTTTGAATCAAACACCGGAATTCGATGCCCGCGCGGAACCTCCTTGCAGGTCTTCATGCCCGCTTCGGCGGTCGCGCTGGTCGCCATCGCGGCATTCGCAAGGGCAAACCCGTGTTGCCGGGTTCGTTAGAGCCAGTCGCCCCGGCTTCGATGGCGTCTGAACCGGCAGCCTCCGCTGCCTCCGTGCCCCTGGCACCGCTTGCTGAGCCATCTGTTGAAGTCGCATCTAAAGAAGTACTGCTCCCTGACCTCGACACCGGCCTGGCTCCAGTGCCGGCGGTGGCTGGCAGCGATGGGCGATCCGGCGAGGCTCCTCCTAGTGAGGACCTTTTGATTGAGGGTGCCGCCGTTGCCGATCCCGTTGCCCCAGCAGATGGCATCACAGAGTCTGGTGCTGGAGTGGACAGCACTGGACTGGACAGCGTCTCTGAGTTGCCAGCTGAGCTGTCAGTGGCTCCGGTTGATCAGCCGCCCACCGATCAGCCGCCGGTTGTTGAGCGCATCGCTCTTGAGCCCATCGCTGTTGAGCCCATCGTTGATGCGCAACCGGTGGGCGAGACAGCCCCTGCTGAGATAGCTGTTGACGCACCAGTGCTGCTGGAGCCGGTGGTGCCGGCGGCGTCGGCTCCCCTACCCGAACCGCCCAGCATTGAGGCGGCGCTCCCAGCAGCGGAGCTGGAGAACCAGGAGCTGGACAACCAAGAGCTGGAGCTCCAGAACACCGTGGTGGCCCAATGGAATGAGCTAGCTCTCCAGGCGATCCGGGAGGACAAGCCCGTTCCCACCGTGATCACCCGGTCGCTGCATCTTGCCCATGCCGCGATGTACGACGCCTGGGCAGCATTCGATGCCGGCGCTGCCGGCGCTTATTTCAATCCCCGTCCCATGCATCGCCGGGCCAGGCGCCGCATGGCGGAGGACACCCTGGAGCGCGCCGTCAGCACAGCAGCCCATCACACCCTCTCCCAGCTGTTCCCATCCCACACCGATCGCTTTGATGGGCTGTTGGATCAACTCGGCTACGGGGCTGATCGGGGCCGTCGCGACCATGCTTCGCGCATCGGTCTGCGGGCGGCCCGAACGGTGCTGCGTCGTCGTGCCAACGATGGCTCCAACGCCCGGAACGACTACGCCGACAGCTCGGGGTATGCGCCGATGAATGCTCCGGATGATCCCGATCTCGATCCGAATTATTGGACGCCGCTGAAGGTTCCCAATGGCTCAGCTGTGGATGAGAACGGCATTCCGATCGTGACGGAGGATCCCGCCAGTTACGACGTCCAAACGCCGCTCACGCCCCACTGGGGCCAGGTGGATCCGTTTGCGATCAGCAGTGGCCGTGATTTCAGACCCGTCGCCCCACCGCAATTCGGCGACTTCAGCCCTTACACCGATGCCCATGGTGTGGTGAGCAGCAACGATGCGGCCTACCGGCGCCAGTTCACGGAGGTGGCCCAACTCAGCGCCGCCCTTACGCCTGAGCAAAAGGTGATCGCGGAGTACTGGGCGGATGGTCCGAACAGTTCAACGCCGCCGGGCCACTGGAATGAGTTCGCTCAGGACATCGCCCTGCGGGACGACCACGGCCTTGAGCAGGACGTGAAGTTGTTCTTTGCCCTGAACAACGCCCTGATGGACACGGGGATTGCGATCTGGGATGCGAAATATGCCCACGACTACGTCCGTCCGCAGACGGCGATCCGCTACCTCTTTGCAGATGAGGAGATCGCGGCCTGGGGCGGACCCAACCAGGGAACCCAAATGATCCCTGGCAGCACCTGGCAGCCCTATCAAGACGTCACCTTCGTGACCCCGGCCTTCCCCGAATACACCTCTGGGCATTCCGGGTTTTCCTATGCGGCCGCCTCAGTGCTGGAGGCCTTCACCGGGTCCGATCGCCTCTACGACGGCACCAGCCGCGGTGCGCAGGATTTCGATCGTGATGGCCAGCCGGATCTGATCGGGTCTTACAGCACCGATGCACTGGCCTTCGAGCAGTACGACGGCGAACCGATCACCCTGCAGTGGGACACGGTTTGGGATGCGGCTGCCGAGGCAGGCCGTTCACGCCTCTATGGCGGAATTCACATTCAGGACGGTGATCTGCGTGCCCGGGCCATGGGCAAAGCGGTGGCTGAGGTGGCCTGGCAGGCGAGTGAGGCGTTGTTCACCGCTGAGCTGGGCAGGCGGCCGCGCCGTCGGGGCCGGTTGGGACGCGCAGCACGAAATCAATCGCTTGAACCGGTGATTCAAGACGTTGAGGCAAGCCTTGATGGTGCATTGGCAACAGCGTCGGATCGATTGTTGGCTGCCTCTGATGCATTAAATGCGGCTTTGAATCTCCAGCAAAGTGGAGATAATTTTCTGGATTAATCACATTTAGGGCTCCCCTTCATCTGACGTGTTTTTGATCTAACCACGTCAGGTTGAGGATGTGCTGATCTCATCTTGCTGTGAATCTGTGGATGTCAGGCGGTTTGTTTGCCGCTGCATTTCCGGGTTCTGTTATGCCTTCGTTCTTTGATTTGATGGCTGAAAGCAGCCAATATCATTCCCGCTCATCCAAAACAACGGAAATCTCCGTCGAAGAGCAGGAGGTGGTGGATTCCATCTCCAATGAATTGATCATCAGCGGTTTGCCGATGAACGTGGCCGGTGATGTGCTGGCCCTCGCTGGTGGTTTTGGGTTCCGTCCCCGCGGCGGACGCGGCGGCAGGGGAGGGCGCGGCGGACGCCACGGCGGTCGTGGTCATCACCACCATCGCGGAGATCACTGGTCAGAGCAGGCTGGCCTGCATGGGGTCGGGCCGTCTGAGCAGGGCGATGGCGGTCTTGAGGAGCTGCTGCCCGTTGAATCGGTGGCCGTTGATTTGGCTGATGATTTGGCTGTTGATCAACCGTTGGCGCCGGTGATCGCAGCTGAGCCGATCGATGGAGTTGAGGGGGATGCCGCCGATGCAGTTGATCCGCTGGAGGCGGTGAGTACGGAATCGCCAATGTTGGATCAACCCGACGAGGCGTTGGCGGCGCTGCTGGAGGATTACGAGGGTGAGGAGTTTGAGGTGGATCCTGAGGATCTCGGTGAGGTTCTTGATGAAATTGATGATCCGGCCGTCGATCAACTGGTGAACGGGGGCAACACGCTCACCCTTGCTCAGGTTCAGCAGTTGTTTGAGCTTTACTTCAACACCATCAACAACACCACAATCACTGAGAACACCACCAATAACACCTATGTCGATAACAGCATCAACCAGAGCATGGTGGTTCATGACAACAGCGTAAACAATATCAATATCGACAACAGTGTTTCAAATGTTGTTGATAACTCAGACAACAGCGTGAACGATTTTTCGAACACCACAATTCAGGATTCGTTCAATTCGATCGTTGATAACAGCGTCAATCATTTCCAGCTCTCCAGCTACAACGTCTCGCTGGACGGGATGATCAGCGGCGATCGTGCGCGTGGCCGTGAGGCGGTACGCGGCACCCAGGACGACGATGTGATCGAGGCTGGCCCTGGCAAGGATCGTCTGATCGGGCGCCGAGGGGCCGACAGTTTCGTGTTCAACGATGCGGATGGATGCGGGCGTCGCCAGGCCGATCAGATCCGCGATTTCCGTCCCAGGCAGGGGGATCGCATCCTGCTCGACTCGGATGAATTTGGTGGTGATGGAAACGTCGCTGTGGCTGAGAACCGTCGCGATTTCAGGCAGCTGAAACGCGAGGGCGATGTTGACTTCCTCTATTACCAACCAAAGGGAAACCTCTACTACAACGAAAACGGCAGTGAAGGTGGCTTTGGTGAGGGCGGCTTGCTTGCCGCCCTCAAAGGCTCGCCAACCCTCACCGCAGAACAGATCAACCTGATCTGATTCGAGGTACGCGAGGCGACCGCCATCAGCACCGCGTCCTGCAGGGAGGCGGTGTTTTTTTGTCAGGACAGTCTCCTCAGCAATCTCTCAGGGAATCCTTCAGAAGCACTTCAGTGCTGCTCAGGAGATCAAGAGATGCTGTGCCTGGGAGAGATCCCTTCAATTCACCCCCGGAACCTGTGACCCCGCTGACACCCCGCGAAAGCGATGTGCTCCAGCTGATCTGCGCTGGACTGTCCAACCGAGAAATCGGGAAAACGCTGCACATTGCAGAAACCACCGCCCGCGATCACGTTCATTCCCTGATCCGGAAAATGAATGCCCGCAATCGCACGGCCTGCGCGGTTGAAGGCATCCGCCGCCAGCTGGTCAGCTGAGGGAGCGTTTTTTGCGGGGCACGCGCTTCCGGAATCGCGAGCCAGAATTGGTTGAGGCGCCATGGCCGGATGAGTCAGTACAGCGCGATAGCCCCGACGGAGCGCTTGCCGGAGTGGCTGCGGCGCCCCATCGGTGCGGCGTCAGAGCTTGAAACCGTGCAGTCGCTGGTCAAACAGAACCGATTGCACACCATCTGTGAGGAGGGGCGCTGTCCGAACCGCGGCGAGTGTTACGCCGCAGGAACGGCCACGTTCCTGTTGGGTGGGTCGATCTGCACCCGCAGTTGTGCGTTCTGTCAGGTGGACAAAGGCCGGGCGCCGATGGCGCTCGATCGAGAGGAAGCCGAGCGGGTTGCCTCCGCCGTGGAGTCGATGGGCCTGCGTTATGTGGTGTTAACGGCCGTTGCCCGGGATGACCTGGCCGATCATGGTGCCTCGCTGTTCACCTCAACGATGGCGGCGATCCGTGCTCGCAATCCTTTGATTGCCATTGAGGTGCTCACTCCCGATTTCTGGGGTGGTGTGCCTGATCGCGACAAGGCGCTGATCGCGCAGCGTGAGCGGCTTGCCACGGTGCTGGCTGCCCAGCCGGCCTGCTTCAACCACAACATCGAAACCGTGGAGCGGCTTCAAAGGGAGGTCCGTCGCGGGGCCACCTACCGCCGGTCCCTCGGTTTACTGGCTGCAGCTCGGGACCTGGATCCCTCGATTCCCACCAAATCTGGCTTGATGCTCGGCCTCGGTGAGCACCGTGATGAGGTGATCGAGGCGATGCGTGATCTGCGAGCGGTGGATTGTCAGCGCATCACCCTCGGTCAATATCTGAGGCCGTCGCTTGCTCACATCCCAGTGGCTCGCTACTGGACTCCTGAGGAATTTGATCAGTTGGCCGATGTGGCCCGAGAGCTTGGTTTTGCGCAGGTGCGCAGTGGCCCTTTGGTGCGCAGCAGCTATCACGCTGCCGATGAAAGCTGAGTTCGTCAGGTGGTTCCGATCGGTTTTGAGCGGTTGATCAGATCGCCTGGCTGGCGAGAGAGCGTTCCCAGCGCTCTGTCATCCGCAGCAGAACCTCCTCGCAGCAGCCCGTCATCAAGGCACCGGCTCCCCCCCAGATCAGTCGCAGCGGCAGATCCCACAGGGCCGCTTCCACCTCGCGAACGGACCTGAACCCCCGTTGATGGAAGTAGCGCACCAAACGCCGGTGCTGCCGGTCGTCATCTCGAATCGCCAACAGGCGAGCAGAGCGGCATGGGGTTGCTTCGATCGCCCAGGCCATTGTTGCCGCCCAGATCAGATCACCAACGCCGACGGGTCCGGCTGGCAGCACCCGCATGGTGTCGAGTTGCAACCCATGGCGGGTGCCGTAGGCCCACGCTTTCATCTCGCCGAGCAGGCGTAGGCGGGAATCGCCGATTGGCTCGGCCACCGCCAATCGCAGGCTCCACAATCCCAGTGGACGTCCAACCTGAAGCCGGAGCAGCAAGCCCTTCTCCCTGGCTTGCCCTTCCAGTTGATCCAGCCGCACAAATGTTGAGGTCAAAGGTCAGTTCGCCACTGTTGATGTGAGGGGTGTGCACGCCCACACGACACCATCATCGACATGACCAAACAACGTCAACGCCGGAGCGTTGTGGTCGTGAATCTTTGCTGACGCTGGTTTCAGCGGTTCGCCGATTTGCGGCACATGCGAATGTCATGGGCTTCCATCAAAGCCGTGGTTTGGCTCAATGTGCGATTCGGGCATCGCTCGCTTAGCTGTTTGAGCAGTCGGCTCGACCAGGCGGTCGGTTCCTGTCGTGATGGAGAGGGAAGCAAGTGCAGCGGCCTCAAACGACCAACCCGTCATAGAGCCCCTGAGCCGTTGTGCAACCCCTGAACTGTCCTAAGAATTCTTGCGTTGTCTCAGGCTGTATCGCTTGAGAGTTGCTCCTGTCTGGTATAGCCCGCTTCGGCCTTGCGCTGGCCTCCAGCCGCGTTGTTTCGATCCGCTGGTCAAGGTTTGAACGGAGCCACCCCACGCACTGCCTTGAGAGGCAATTCGCCATACAAATGGGGGAAGAGATCTCCACTGGGCGCTGCATCTGCCCTGAGTGGTGCGTTCACGAGCTTGGGATCAATCTCCAGCAGCAGCACATCACCGGCATCGCTGTAAAACCGTTCATAGGTGCCCAACAGCTGCTCCTCCCAAGAGCAGTGAATGAACCCCACCTGCTCCAGCGTCAGCCCGCGGGTCGAGACGCGATAGGCCCCATCCCGGGTTGCTGTGCGCCAATCGGCGTCAAGGGCCAGGTGAAACAGGGGTTGCGTCAGCGGCACTGCGATCGCGTCTGCGGGAAAATGCGGTTGAGCACCGGCGGGATCCCAGGGGTCAGCGCGCTGCATCAACCGTTCGAAGAGAGGGTCGTCAAGGAAACGTCGCAACCAATGGCGCAACGGCTCGAGCTGGTCGTCGTGGTCGAACCCTTCAGGATCAGCGATGCGCCACTGACGCACGAACGGCCAGAGGGCTCCATCCGCCAGCGAAGCTCGATCGCTCAGAAGCCAGCCCTGTTGGTCGATGCGGAGGCTCCATTCCTGGAGGATGGCGAGCCCTGCCCGTTGATGGGTCTCCTTCGTCTCGCCGGGGTAGCGGTCGGTGTATTTGAAGCGGTCGAGATGATGCTTGAACGGGCCATCGTTTTCGGCGATCAGGGTTTCGCTGTCACCGCACTGCAGCAGACCGCTTGGATCAGCCTGTGCCAATGCCCAGCGCATGACGTCAAGACTTTCGTCAATCACCCTGCCATCGCTCAGAACCAGCACGGGAACGGTTCCTTTTGCTGAGGCCTGCAGCATCTCTGCCGGTTTGTGTTTCAGGGCCACCTCGCGCCATTGCACCAGCAGTCCCGCCTGCAGCAAGGCCCAGCGGGCGCGCATGGCGTAGGGGCAACGGCGGAAGCTGTAGAGGACAGGAAACTGGGTCATGGGGCCGCTGTCCAGAGACGCAAGCCCCTGTCCCGTTCCGTTTGATCAGGGGAGGGCAGCACTTGGATGGTTTGGGCGTTGGCCGGCAGCCGTCCGTCATGGCTGCGGAAGCCCCAATCCATCAGCAACTGTTGCTGGGCGTCACTGCGCAGAAAGCGGATGAAACTGGCTCCGTCGGCGAGGCGTCCGTTGGCCTTCCCTTCCAGCACGGCAGCCTCCAGCACCGTTTCATAACTGGGATCTGGCGCCAGGATGGTGTAAGAAGAACCCTGGCGTTGGCGCGCTTCGTCCATCCTGCTGAGGGCGATGCTTTCGTAGACAAACGCCACGTCTCCATCATTCGGGCCCGTGGCAATGAATTCCCGCAGCAAAATATCGGTCGAGCGTGGTGGTTGGTAAAGAGCCCGTCTCCAGAGGTCAATTGCTTGGTCACGGCCCTGGGAGCGAAGCCAGAGGAGCATCGCCAGTTGGCCGCTGTTCGATCGGGCTGGATCCGTCGCCCGAAGATTGAACCGCCCCCAGCTCTCCTGCCCCCCCAGATCCTTCCAGTTGCTTTGTTCCAGGGCCTTTTTCAAGGCGGGCCAGCGAAATGGACCTGTGCCGAACAGGGCTGTGGCGCGTTCCGGCCAGCTCACGGCCACAAGCACGGTCCGTGCGATCGGTTCGGGATCGCTTAGGCCGGTGTCGCTCTGCTGGCGGTTGAGCCGTTCAGCGAGCCCGCGCAGCAGTTCACCACTGGCAGGAATGAGCACACGCGGTCGATCGGCCGTGTTCTCCATCGCCTCGTTCACCATGTCCTGACTGCCCTGCACGCGCCACACCAGGTCGATGTCGGGATGGGACTGTTCGAAACGGGCTTCCAGATCCCGCATCGGCTGCTCTAGTTCCGACCCCACCGCGACGGAAAGGCTGCGGCGGAACGGGGCCCAGGGCACGGCGGCCAGTGCAACCGAAGCCGCAAGAATCGCCAGGGACAGAACCCTCCGTTGGGAGAGGTTGAAGGGCATCTTGGATGTCAATCACCACTGATTTTGCTTGGTTCGGTCACACTGCGGGTATCGAGACCAGCACGATGCGTCCCTTCGTTTTCGGTACGGCAATTTCCGGACTTCTGCTCAGCAGCTGCGGGCAGGTTCTTCCTGGAGTTGAGGTCACTGCGCTTGTTGGCAGCGCTCTGTCAGATGTCTGCAATCAGACCGCTGACCTGGTGGTGAAAGAGCAGCTGAAACTGTCGGATGGAACGGTGATCGGGTTGAACTGCCGTGCCATGGGCAGCGGTGATGTGGTGACAGAGATGGTGGAAACAGCCCAGGCGGTGAAAAGCGGGCAGCGGCCGGCAGATGACCCCACCATCCCCACCTTGATCTCCCTTGATGGAGACCTGGAACAGGACCAGCTGCGATATCAGATTCAGGCGATTGAACCGAAACAGGACTGGATCCCAGCTCCCACGGATAGCCCGGCGTTCGCCAGCTCTCCGATGGTTTTGATGACAACACCTGCAATTGCAAAGGGGTTGAAGGGCTTGCCAGATCCCTACACAACTTTGACGACGGTCACCAACCATCGAGAGCTCGATCCCAGTGCGGATGATCTCCCGATTCGATTTGTTCACACGGCTCCAACCCGATCCAACAGTGGGTTGCAAACTCTGGTGGCTCAGTTTGTGGCGGTGAGCGGGAAACCGGCTGAATCGCTCACCCTTGATGACGTTCGCGCCAACACTCCCAAGGTGGAGGCGATTCAGAACAAGATCACCCGTTATGGAGCTTCAACCGGTGGTCTGGCCAAAGCGATGGTCAACAACGGCCCCTTCTGGGCTTCCATCGGATCGCTTTATGAGTCGTTGGTTATTAGCAGCAATCTGAATCGCACGGCTGGGCAGGAGCAATACGTGGCGGTTTATCCGAAAGCCACTTTCACCAGCACCATGCGACTCATTCTTCCCCAAGCTCCCTGGGTGTCGGAGCGTGAGCGAGAAGCGGCTGAAGTGTTGATGGCGTTCCTCCTGGAGGAACGTGTGCAGCGTTTGGTGGGAGAGATCGGGTTACGTCCGGCCAATCCAGCGGTGCAGTCCAATCAGATCACCCAAGCCAATGGTGTCGATCCACAGGCGCGTTATGAAGCGCTGCGATCACCCAAGCCAGAGGTGGTGCAGGCCATGATGCAAGCCTGGTTGAATGTGGCCAAAAAACCATCGCGCGTTGCGATGGTGGTGGATAGTTCCGGCTCAATGAATGGGGAGAAAATTGCTGGATTGCAGAACAGTCTGCGGCTCTATCTGGATCAACTTGGCCCAAGGGATGTCGTCGCATTGATTGATTTCGACAGCGAGGTTCGCAACCCTGTCGTGGTGGATGGCAAGCCGGAAAGCAGAGCGAAGGGGCAGGCGTTTGTGGCCGGTTTGATCGCTGATGGTGGAACGCAACTCCACAATGCTGTGCTTGCTGGTCGTGATTGGTTGGCCAGCTCTGGCAAGGCCAATGAGATTCGTGCTGTTGTTGTGCTCACCGATGGGCAAGACAGCGGAGCCGGTGCCTCTCTTGATCAGTTGCAGCAGGAGCTGCGTCGAACTGGCTTTGAAAGTGATGAACGCATTGCCGTGTTCAGTGTGGGCTATGGCGAGAGCGGCAACTTTGATGCCACAACACTGCAGGCCTTGGCTGAGGGCAACGGTGGTGAATTTGTTCAGGGATCACCGGAAACAATTCGGAATCTGATGAACAACATGCAGCTCTCCTTCTGAACACAAAAAAGCGACCCATTGCCTGGGTCGCTTGATCTGATCAGGGCGTTGATGATCAGTTCAGATCCAGTTCTCGCGCATGGCCTGGTGGGTCACGCCGTGGGAATAAGCAACGCCCCTGTACTTCAGTTGGCTCGTGTGAGCAGGCTTGAAGGATGCACGATTGGA
>CAZJLQ010000011.1:0-13347 GCA_964546675.1 uncultured Synechococcus sp. | reverse complement strand
CTATTTGAAAATGGAAGGCTTATTGGATTGCTGAGTGTGGATGGATAAGCTTGAACGAAGTATTCTGATTTATAAGTAATTCGGGAATATCTGGCTGGTCAATTCTCGGCTGACAATTAGTTGAAAGTCAAAATGCCAATCGACACTTTTAATTTTAAAGTTGACTTGAGGTTAATCTTGCTGATTGCGTTACGTTGGTTAAAAATTTGGAGATACAAACGTCATCAATAAATTTAAATGTCCTTGATTTATTCCGATTAATTTGTCTAGGCCTAGTTGATAGATGTCAGACCATAATCATTGTTTCTTGGTCATCCCGCTCCAGCTGCTCAATGTTTCCAGGCTTTGCAGGCCTTCGAGACGACGTCCGTTGGGGTGCAGCCAGGTTGGGATTGAGCGAATGTTTGCAGCTCGGCATGCAGTTAAGTCGTCAGGCCGATCTTTTGGTTTGTCACACTCGACGTAGGGGAGTCGTGCCGCCTCAAGCCCAAATAACAGCTTTTGTTGTTTGCAGGCGGGGCACCAGTGGGTTCCAAAAAACTTGATGCCAACACGGTTCAGATGGCTGACCAAGCTTTTTGCATTAATTGATGATGCCTGAGCGATTTGAGTTGATTCACTTGCAGCAATGGGAGATGAAATGATTGTCGCAGCAAACAGGGTGCAACTCAATGCGAAACTAGATTTCAAGCGTTCAATGCTGTGCATCGCCCAACTTCAACGATGATTAAGCTTAAAGCATCTTGATTAAAACTGACATGCCATAACGAAGTTTCTGGTTGAAGCCATGATTTGACTCTCCTTATTGACACCCTGATGCTTGTGCCGCTAGCCAAACCTGCCTGACACATAATCTTGCGTTGCTTGTTGTTGTGGATCATTGAAGATCTTTTCGGTTTGATTAAACTCAACTAGATAGCCAACCTTTCCACTGCCCCCATCCACTTCTTCAGCGTTGTAGAAAGCGGTCATATCACTCACGCGCAGGGCCTGTTGCATGTTGTGTGTCACGATTACAATCGTGAAGCTTTTTTTGAGCTCATGCATTGTTTCTTCAATCTTTAAAGTGGAGATTGGATCCAGAGCTGAGCATGGTTCATCCATCAAAATGACTTCAGGCTGAATAGCGATGGTTCTGGCAATGCACAAGCGCTGTTGTTGTCCACCAGACAGTGAATAACCACTGTCGTTCAATTTGTCTTTGCATTCATCCCACACAGCTGCCTTACGAAGCGAACGTTCAACAAGCTCATCCATATTCCCTCTAAATCCATTGATTCTGGCGCCAAATGCGATGTTTTCGTAGATACTCTTTGGGAACGGATTGGGCTGTTGAAAGACCATACCTATTCGTCGCCTGACTTCAACCGGATCAACATTGGATCCGTACAAGTCAACCCCATCGAAGAGTATTTTCCCTTGCAATGTGCAACCTTCGATCAAATCATTCATGCGATTCAATGAGCGTAGAACGGTTGACTTGCCGCAGCCAGATGGACCGATAAATGCAGTGACTTTGCCTTTTGGTATCTCGCAATAGATGCTTTTAACTGCTTCGTAGTTGTCATATTTAATTGTGACATTCTGCATTGATATGCATGTCTCTGTTTCTTGTTTTACATCTTGACCCTTGAAGAAGCTTGTCATTGATTGATTTGATGCGAATGGTGATTTGTATGCCGAGTGGAACAACGCGGTGATCTAATGATTCATCGGCGTGTCGTTAATCTTGCCAGCCAGCGTGCGACGAGGTTAAGAAGTAGAATCATGATGACCAACACAAATGAGGCCACCCAAGCCAACTCCTGTTGAGCGTCATAGGGCATTCCTGCAAAGTTATAGATGAGAACAGATAAGGACGAAATTGGTGATAGCAATCCTTCTGAAAAGAATTCGCCAATCGATCGAGCAGGCCAAAAATAGGAGAATGATGCTGTGAAAATCAAAGGGGCCGTTTCTCCAGCGGCTCGCGCGATTCCAAGTACTATTCCTGTCGCAATTGATGGAAATGCGGATGGTAATGTAATTTTCATCACAGTTACAAATCGCGATGCCCCGACGCCAAATGCAGCACGTCTAAGCTCATCAGGAACCAACTTGAGACCTTCATCTGTTGTTTTGATGATGGTCGGAATCATTAATATCGATAAGGCCAATCCACCGGCAATTGCACTGAATGAACGCTGAAACAACCAGTTCGACAGAACAACGACAGTTCCGTAAATGAAAACACCCGAAATAATCGAAGGAACGCCCGACAAAACGTTGGTGCCAAATCGGACAAATTGTGAGAATTTCTTTCCTCTTGAATACTCTGCAAGGTAAATACCTCCGCCAACGCCAACTGGAATTGCTACCAATGCTGCAATGATGGTCAGGATTAATGTTCCCATCAATGCGCTGCCGATCCCCCCTCCATCCAGTCCTGGTGGTGGTGGTGTTTCAAGAAACAGTTGAATGCCCAGCTTCGAGCCACCTTTGATAATGATGTAAGTGAGGACGAGAAAGAGTGGTAGGACGCTGATTGTTGTAAAAAGACCTGCCGCTATGGTTAGTATTCGACTTGAGATATTACGTGAAAGATCTGATTTGTAGTTGAGATCTGGCTGTCCAGAATCTGTTAGTGATCGTGACGGGTAACCCATGATTCAGTACTTTAATCTCAAGCGCTTCACCATCAATTGGGCCAATATATTCACCGCCAATGTAAGAATGATGAGGACGAACGCTGCATACATCAGCGAAGAAACTTGAGATCCATCGGCTTCACCGAATTGATTGGCGAGCATCGATGAAATCGTATTTCCTGGTGCCAGGAGTGAAAAGCTGAAATTATTTGAATTGCCGATGATCATCGTGACGGCCATTGTCTCTCCCATCGCACGACCCAGTGCGAGCATGACTCCTCCCACGATTCCTGAAATTGCTGCTGGAAGGATGATGTTCAGGATGGCCCCCCACCGAGTGGTGCCGACCCCATAGGCCGCTTGACGAAGACTCGTTGGAACCTGATGAAGTGCATCTCTTGAGATTGCTGTGATGATTGGCAGGATCATCACGACCAGAATGAGAACAGCTGGCAATGTGCCTGGACCCATGGGTGCCGTGCTGAAGATCGGTAGAAATCCGAGGCGTTGATGAAGAATGTCAAGCAGCGGTCGAATGAATGGTTCCATTACGAAAATGGCCCACAATCCAAGAACAACTGAAGGTATTGCTGCCAAAAGTTCCACCATCAACCCAATCAGATTTCGAATCTTGAGGGGGATGATGTTTTCTGTAATGAATATTGCTGTTCCAACTCCAAGTGGTACGGCAATTGTGAGCGCTAGAAGCGATGTAATTAGCGTTCCATAAATTGCAGCTCCTGCACCATATTCGTCATCGACGGGATTCCAGTTTGAGGTCACCAGAAAATCCCATCCATATCGTCCCATCGAGTCCAGTCCTCCCATGAACACCACGTAGAGGAGCGCGAACAGCAGCAAAGCCACCACGGACGCCAGGATGGTGAACAGATTTTTGAAACCAACGTCCAGAAATCGTTCAGACGGGCTTCGTCGTCTGAGCTCATAAAGCTTGTCCAATGTCGGGGACATGCTCCAGTGATCCAGGCCCCGCCACGGTATCCGGCAATCCGCCTCAGTTCACTAAGAGCCCATTAACGCTTTCAAGTCAGGCTTCAGGGCTGGAACATGCCGGTAGCGTGGAACTCGAAAGAGTGCAGTTATGGGGCGGATTGTTGGGATCGACCTTGGTACGACGAATTCTGTCGTGGCCGTGCTCGAAGCGGGTCGCCCCCATGTGATTGCCAACGCCGAGGGCAGTCGTACCACCCCCTCTGTGGTCGGTTACAGCAAGGATCAGGAGTTGCTTGTCGGCCAACTCGCCCGTCGACAACTCGTTCTCAGTCCGCGGAACACCTTTTCAAATCTCAAACGTTTCGTCGGACGCGACTGGGATGAACTTGATGACAGCACGTTGACGGTTCCTTACACCGTTCGTGCCAATGATCGGGGTCAGGTTCGTGTCCCCTGTCCTGTGACGGAACGGGAATATGCCCCGGAAGAATTGGTTGCAAGCATCATTCGCAAGCTTGTCGACGATGCCTCCACGTACCTGGGCGAGCAGGTTGAGGCCGCCGTCATCACCGTGCCGGCCTATTTCAATGATGCTCAGCGGCAGGCAACGCGCGACGCCGGACGGCTGGCGGGAATCTCTGTTGAGCGAATCCTGAATGAGCCAACCTCAGCGGCCCTGGCCTATGGCTTCGACCGCAGCGCCGTGCGCCGCGTTCTCGTCTTTGATCTCGGTGGTGGAACGTTCGATGTGTCACTGCTTCGGATCGCCAATGGCGTCTTTGACGTCAAGGCCACCAACGGCGACACGCAGTTAGGGGGCAACGACTTTGATCAACGCATCGTTAATTGGCTAGCGGATGCCTTCCAGAGTGAGCATGGGGTGGATCTGCGTCGGGATCGGCAGGCGCTGCAACGGCTGACAGAGGCTGCAGAAAAGGCAAAGCAGGAACTCTCCGGGGTCTTGAGTACGCCGATTTCTCTTCCCTTTATCGCCACGGGCAGTGATGGTCCTCTCCATATCGAAACGAGCCTCAGCCGTGCAACGTTCGAATCCCTCTGCCCGGATCTGCTGGACCGTTTGCTGAGTCCCGTTCAGGCCGCCCTGCGTGATTCCGGTTGGGCCGCGGATGACATCGACGATGTTGTTCTTGTTGGAGGTGCGACACGGATGCCGATGGTGCAACAGCTGGTTCGCACCTTGGTTCCCATGGACCCATGCCAGTCCGTCAATCCGGATGAGGTTGTGGCGATCGGTGCTGCCGTGCAGGCGGGCATTCTCACCGGTGAACTGCGTGATCTCCTGTTAAACGACGTCACGCCACTGTCCCTCGGCCTGGAGACGGTGGGCGGTTTGATGAAGGTGCTGATTCCGCGCAACACGCCGATTCCGGTGCGCCAGTCCGACGTCTTCAGCACCTCAGAAGCCAACCAGTCCTCGGTTGAAATACACGTCTGGCAAGGGGAACGCCAGATGGCATCGGACAACAAATCCCTTGGGAAATTCCGTTTGTCTGGCATTCCTCCGGCGCCAAGGGGAGTCCCCCAGGTTCAAGTGGCTTTCGACATCGATGCCAATGGTCTGTTGCAGGTCAGCGCCACAGATCGAACCACCGGTCGTAAGCAGTCCGTTTCCATTCAAGGGGGATCCAATCTGAATCAGGACGAGATTCAGGCGCTGCTGGCTGAGGCGGAAGCGCGTGCAGATGAAGACAGGCGCAAGCGCAACCAAATCGAGCGCCAGCATCGAGCCCAGACGCTGGTTGCGCAAGCCGAGCGCCGACTCCGTGACGCCGCCCTTGAACTCGGTCCCTACGGTGCGGAACGCCAGCAGCGCGCTGTGGAGATGGCCATGCGTGATGTTCAGGATTGTCTCGATCAGGGTGACTTGCATGAGATCGACATGGCTGCAAGCAGCCTCGAAGAGGCCCTTTTCGGCCTCAATCGGCGCCTCTCCGCTGAGCGTCAAGGCGATGGCAGTCCTCTGCAGGGGATCCGAAACACCCTTGGATCCCTTAAGGACGAACTCTTTTCGGATGATGACTGGGACGATGACCCCTGGGGAAACCCCGGCCGGCCACCAGCCCGCAGTCCTGGCATGAGCCGACGCGACTTTGATCCCTGGGACGATGAATTCCGTCGCTGAACCGGATTATTGGTCACTCCTGGGTCTGGACCCTGAAAGTGACGACCAACAGCTGAAACGGGCATTCCGGCGCGAGGCGCGCCGTTGGCACCCCGATCTCAACGGCAACGATCCGGTTGCTGAAGAGCGTTTCAAACTGGTCAATGAGGCGTACGCGGTTCTCAGCGACCCCCGTCGTCGCTCCGCCTGGGAACGGGGTGAAGCGGCTCAACGGCAGCACCATGACCCCTTCGCCAGCGGATTCCCCTCTTTTGAGGATTACCTGGACGTTGTGCTTGGCCGTGTGGAACCACCCCGCGACCAGCCCCCCGCTGCAAGGGACGGATCAACCCACACCCGAGTTCAGGAGTCACCGGCCACACGTTCCGCCACCCCCCCTCCCGTCCGCGCGGATCAGGATCTGGAATCTCTGGTGGAGCTCACGCCGGAACAGGCGTTGGAAGGCACCCGTGTGGAGCTCAATCTCGATGACGGCACCGTGGTCGAGCTGGACACCCCTCCCTTCGCTGGTGATGGTTGGCGGCTTCGACTGGAAGGGGTCGCGCCGGGAGGGCGTGATCACTTTCTGCAGTTGCGTGTGGTGACGCCAGAGGGTCTGCGTATCGACGGGCTCCGTGTCCATTACCGCCTGGAGCTGTTTCCACCGGATGCAGCTCTCGGTTGCGCTGTCGATGTGCCGACCCTCGATGGCCCTGTCACGCTTCAGGTCCCGCCGGGATCCTCCAGCGGCAGGTTGCTGCGTCTTCGGGACCGTGGGTTGAGCTGGGATCAACGTCGTGGAGACCAGCTGGTTGAAATCGTGATTGTGATCCCTGCAGCACTGGGGGAGGCTGAGCAAGCGCTCTATCGACGCCTTCAGGAACTGGCACTCGAGGACGATGCGCGCTGATGCAAATCGATGAGAGACTCCATTGGTCGATGACGTCGGGATGAAGGTTCACGTTCTCCTCTTTGACGCCGGCAGTGACAGCGAAGGCATCCACTCGCTTGAGATGGCGGGTAAGACCGTCGTGCTGCTTTTCGAAAATCCGGACGACGCTGAACGGTACGCAGGGCTTCTGGAAGCTCAGGATTTTCCGGTACCGAGTGTTGAGACCCTTGACCGTGATGATGTGGAGCTGTTCTGCAGAGATGCCGGCTACGAAGCACGGTTCATCGAGTCAGGCTTCGTTCCCAACTCGAACGAGGAGCGGCAGTTCATGGCACCTCCCGAGGCCAATCTGGATGTGACCAACTGGAAGGCTGATGAAGCGGTTCCCGAGCAGTCTGCAACGCAGTCCGATCCGGGCGACGCCCCATCCACGGCTGAAACCAGCGCAGAGTTGGATGCACTCCGGAAGCGTCTCGAGGGCTTGCTCTGAACATGGGCAGCTTTTCAGATGATCTCCAACCCTCCGACGACCGCGGCCATCTCCTAACCGAGCAACCGAATCCCCGCAGTTCTGATCTCGACCAACTTCAGACGGACGATCTCGTCGGTCTGTTTATTGAGGAGGATCGCCGGCCACAGCAGGCTGTGGCCGGCGCCAGTCGAGAACTGGCAGCCGCAGTCGATGCGATTGCGTCCCGCCTTCGCCGTGGTGGCCGCCTCTATTACCTCGGTGCGGGCACCTCCGGCCGCCTCGGCGTGCTCGACGCTGCTGAATGTCCTCCCACGTTCTGCAGCGATCCTGAAATGGTTCAGGGGGTTCTTGCTGGTGGTGCCCCTGCTCTTCTGCGCAGCTCTGAGGGATTGGAGGATCTCGAAACGGCGGGGCGGGATGATCTCGATGCCCTTGGCTTTTGCGCTGAGGATTGCCTTGTAGGGATCGCTGCTGGTGGAACAACGCCTTATGTGCGTGGGGGGTTGGCTTATGCCAAGGCGATCGGTGCTCTCGCGATCGCAATGGCCTGCGTTCCATCCGATCAGGCTCCACTCCCCTGTGATGTCGACATCCGGCTGCTCACCGGACCTGAGCTGCTGACGGGATCAACGCGCCTCAAAGCTGGAACGGCCACGAAGATGGCCCTCAACATTCTTTCGACAGCCGTGATGGTCCGGCTGGGCAAGGTTTATGGCAACCGAATGGTTGATGTGTCGGCCAGCAACAGCAAGCTTGTTGATCGATCACTGAGGATTCTGCGCGATCTGGCTGGGGTCGAACGGGATGCCGGTCTTGCCTTGCTGAAGCAATCCAATGGTTCGGTGAAGTTGGCGCTGCTGATGGCTGCTGGTCAGTTGGGCGTGGACGATGCTGTTTCCCTGCTGCAGGCCCATGATCAGCAGTTGAGAGCAGCGTTGAGAGCCTGTGGAAGTGAGCTTCAGGTTGGGTCGAAGGGCCCCCAGTAAGGCTTGGTGAACAGATCCAGGCGCCGGCGCGTCTGCATCGGGACCACGGCTGGTGGTGTGATCAACGCATCGGCGAGGGCCGAGTGTGCAAGGGAGGTGGGCCGTTTCTCCTGCAGCAGCTGGATCAGGTGACTGAGGATCGGTTCTGTGGCTTCGGCATTGGCCTTCAGATGGCCGATTACCAATTCCACGCTGACATCATCGTGGTCGCTGTGCCAGCAGTCGTAATCGGTCACCATGCTCAGAGATGCGTACGCCATCTCGGCTTCCCGCGCTAGGCGGGCTTCAGTGAGGTTGGTCATGCCGATCACCGAGCAGCCCCAGCTTCGATGAAGAGCGCTTTCGGCCCTGGTGGAAAAAGCCGGGCCCTCCATGCACAAATAGGTTCCACCTCGGTGCACCTGACGGCTGGCAGGGAGGCTGGATGCTGTCGCATCGGCCAACAGGCTGTTCAGCGCAGGACAGGTGGGATCGGCGAGGCTCACATGGGCAACACAGCCGTCGCCGAAGAACGTCTGGGGGCGCTGATGGGTGCGATCGATGAACTGATCCGGTACGACCATGTCACGGGGTCGGATGCTGTCCTGGAGGGATCCAACAGCTGAAACGGAAACCAGCCAGCGCACGCCGAGCTTGCGCATCGCCCAAAGGTTGGCTCGGTAAGGAACCTCACTTGGGAGCAAATGGTGATGGCGTCCGTGGCGGGCCAGAAACACGATCTCCATCCCATGCAGACGACCGAGGCGCAGGGTGTCCGAGGTGCTTCCAAAGGGGGTGGGCAGCTCGATCTCGTCCAGGGGCGTCAAGCCAGGCATGGCATACAGACCGCTCCCGCCGATCACGCCCACGCGTGCTTCCAGCAGATCGGGTGTTTCGGTCATCGAATGCTTCATCCCTAAACTTCAGTTTTGCTCGCGCAGCGATGACCAAGGCCTTGATGGACACGGAAGCAGGCCTGATCGAGCTCGAGCTGTTCGAGACCGATGCTCCGAACACCACTGCCAATTTCGTCAAATTGGTCAAAGAGGGGTTCTATGACGGTCTTGCCTTCCACCGGGTGATTCCAGGCTTCATGGCCCAGGGTGGATGCCCCAACACCCGAGCTGGAGCCAAAGGCATGCCCGGCACTGGCGGCCCGGGCTACATGATCGATTGTGAGATCAACAGCCAAAAACATCAGGCTGGGACCTTGGCCATGGCCCATGCCGGCAAAAACACCGGGGGTTCCCAGTTCTACATCTGCTTTGAGCCTCAACCGCATCTCGACGGCGTCCACACCGTGTTCGGCCTTGCCGGAAGCATGGACGTTGTGATGAAGCTCAAGAACGGATCCAAAATCAACAAAGTGACGATCCAGGACAGCTGAACAGTCAGGTTGTCCCCCAGTGAATCAGCAATGGTGCGTTGTCCAACGCACCATTTTTTTGATCGTTGAGAAGCTCAGAAAGCTTGCGCTCGCTGCGTTCCAAGGTCTGTGGTGGATGCAGTGCCATCTGCTCGTTGACGACCCGGAGCAAGCCGAGGCGGCTGGTTTCCTCCCAGGAGGCGATGGCCTTGAGGAGAGGCAACGGATCCCGTTCCCCCGGTTCGAGCTTCCAGACGAACTGGGGGCGCTCCCACAACGCCAGCAACCGGGGTGCATGGAGGGAAACCAGCTCAACTCCATGGTCGGCGGCTGTTTGTTCTGCTCTGCGCCGCAGCGA
This sequence comes from uncultured Synechococcus sp., assembly GCA_964546675.1. GTDB lineage: Bacteria > Cyanobacteriota > Cyanobacteriia > PCC-6307 > Cyanobiaceae > Parasynechococcus. Next base: position 3,591 of record CAZJLQ010000011.1, on the reverse strand, counting down.
AGACCATCCGCCACTGTCCGTCTGCACAGCCAATGCCAACACGGTGCAGGGACCGGGTTGGTTGAACATGTGGCCAAGTTTGTCGCGCTTGGTGGCCAGATAGTTCGCGTTGTGGTCCCCGGCGTCCATGATCAGTGGGACCCGTTCCTCAACCCTTAGGCCGTAGCCGCCAAGGCCAGCAATTTTTCTCGGATTGTTGGTGAGCAGCCGGAGGTGATGAATGCCGAGATCCGACAAGATCTGAGCACCGACGCCGTAGTTGCGGAGATCAGCCGCGAAGCCAAGACGTTCGTTCGCTTCCACGGTGTCGAGCCCTCCGTCCTGGAGGCTGTAGGCCTTGAGTTTGTTGATCAGTCCGATTCCTCTCCCTTCCTGCCGGAGGTAAACAACAACACCCTCCCCTTCACGTTCGATTTGACGCAGCGCTGCTTCGAGTTGCGGTCTGCAGTCGCATCGCAGGGATCCGAAGGCATCTCCGGTGAGGCATTCCGAATGCATGCGCACCAGAACCGGCTCCTGCAGCGATGAGGGATCTCCCTTCACCAGGGCAATGTGCTCTGAGCCATCCAGTTCGTTGCGGTAGCCAATCGCCTGGAATGAGCCGAACTGGCTTGGCAAAACAGCATGGGCTTGGCGTTTGACGAAACGCTCGTTCGCTAGCCGGTAGCTGATCAGATCAGCGATGCTGATGAGCTTCAAGCCCCACTGCGTGGCGTACTCGCGCAGGTCCGGCAGGCGCGACATCGACCCGTCGGTGTTTTGGATTTCACAGATCACACCGGAGGGATTCAAGCCTGCAAGCTCGGCTAGATCAACGGCGGCTTCCGTGTGGCCTGCCCGTTTGAGCACACCACCCTTGCGAGCACGCAGGGGGAAGATGTGGCCGGGACGCCGCAGATCCGCTGGACGGGTGTTGGCATTGAGGGCGACCTGGATGGTCCGGGCCCGATCGTCTGCAGAGATTCCCGTGCTGACCCCGTGCTCCCGGCCAGCATCGATGCTCACCGTAAAGGCGGTTTCGTTGACATCGGTATTGCGATCCACCATCAGGGGCAGATCCAGCTCATCCAGGCGCTGACCCTCCATAGCGAGGCAGATGAGGCCACGGGCCTCGGTCGCCATGAAATTGATCGCTTCCGCTGTTGCGAACTGCGCTGCACAGATCAGATCTCCCTCGTTCTCCCGTTGTTCGTCATCCACCACCACCACGCAATCGCCATTGCGAATCGCGGCCAGGGCATCGGGGATGGTGTCGAAAGCGATCGGTTCCTGGTCGCTTGCTGGTTTTGAACGCTCCAGGGCTCCAGTCAAAAGTTGTGATTCCGTCATTATCGATACCTGTACGATCAGCCGCGGTTGTCGCCGCCCCATGGAGAGCAGCAAGCCTTCAATTCTGGCCGACATGGCAGCGGGCGGTTCCGCAAGAGTTGCCGTGATTGGTGCCTCTGGATACGGCGGTCTGCAAACCATTCGGCTATTGCGAGACCACCCGCGACTAGTGGTCAGTTTTCTTGGGGGTGAACGCAGCGCCGGACAGCGCTGGAGTGGCGTCTGTCCGTTCCTTCCATTGCCAGACGATCCGCTCGTTGAAGCGGTGGATGCGGATCGCATTGCCGAGGCGGCTGATTTTGCTGTTCTCAGCCTTCCGAACGGTCTGGCCTGTCAGCTGGCGCCCAAACTGCTGGACCGTGGTGTGCGAGTGGTGGATCTCTCCGCTGATTTCCGTTACCGCTCCCTTGAGCAATGGAGTCAGATCTATGCCCAGGAAGCTCGTTCTCTCGAACGGGATGACGCGACGCTCTGCCGAAGTGCTGTTTACGGCTTGCCCGAATGGCACGGCCCTGCCATCGCCGAGGCTCCCCTGATCGCGGCACCAGGGTGTTTCCCGACGGCGAGTCTCCTGCCGATCCTCCCGTTTCTCAAGCAGGGGTTGATCGAGACCGATGGAATCATCATCGATGCCAAAACGGGGACCTCCGGCGGTGGGAGGATTCCCAAGCAGGCCATGCTCCTGGCTGAGGCGTCTGAGTCGATCGCGCCCTATGGAGTTGTTGGTCATCGACACACCTCCGAAATCGAGCAGATGGCAGAGGAGGTTGCGGGTCGAAACGTGAATCTTCAATTCACGCCACACCTTGTGCCGATGGTGCGCGGCCTGTTGGCAACGGTGTACGCACGGTTACGGGATCCAGGCCTCACGGCGGAAGACTGCACAACGGTTCTCGATGCCGTCTACCGGCATCATCCTTGTGTTGAGGTCCTCCCGGTTGGTACGTATCCAGCCACCAAATGGGTTCGCCACACCAACAAAGCCGTTCTGTCCGTCCAGGTGGACACAAGAACCGGTCAGTTGGTCCTGATGAGCGCGATCGACAATCTGGTGAAAGGTCAGGCGGGGCAGGGGGTTCAATGCCTCAATCTGATGGCTGGCCTATCTCCTGAAACCGGTTTGCCACTGCAAGCCTTCTATCCCTGACGCCAGGTTTGGCCGATGTGCATAAGGGCGATGGGCAGCAGGCGATGCTCCTCGCGGTGGATCCGCTCCGCAAGGCTCCTGGCCGTGTCGTCGGCCATGACGGGAACCGCAGCCTGGGCCACGATCGGTCCCGCATCCAGATCCTCCGTGACGAGATGCACCGTGCAGCCGCTGATCTGCACGCCGGCTTGCAGCGCTTGGCCAACCCCGTCCAACCCCCGAAAACTCGGCAAGAGTGATGGGTGGATGTTCACTAAACGGCTGGGATAGGCCTTGATCAGATCGTCCGTCACGATTCGCATCCATCCCGCCATCACAATCGCTTCAGCACCGGCGTCCCGGAAGCGTCGCACCAGTTCCCGATCAAGTTCACGGCGATCCCGATGCACCCGGTGATCCACAACACCGCATGGAATCCCTAAGCGTTCTGCCCTCTGCTGGGCTCCACAGCCAGGGTTGTTGACAACGAGCAACCGGATCGTTGCTGAGAGCTCCCCGCGCCTGATCGCCAGCTCGATCGCCTCGAAATTGCTGCCGTTCCCGGAGGCCATCACGCCAAGTTGGAGTGGAGGATCGAAGCCCCGTCCGTTCCATCCTGCGGGGTGCAACAAGGCCTGTTCAGAAGGATTTTGCTGGCTAAGGTCTGACAAAGCGGGCATCCGGTTCATGTCCCATCTGTCCATCCTGCCGACCGTCTTCACGCGGCTCGATCTGCTCGAACAATCGCTTCGCGACGAAGGGTTTGAAGTGCGGGTGAATGCCTGTCTCAACGACGTCACTGGTCCACCCCGTCCCGTTGATCTCCTGGCGAACTGGTCCGATTGTCGTCCGATCGGCTGGGTCACTGGTTCAGATGGAACTGTGGTGATGCACGGAGATCTGCAGCGAATCAGCCTTCATGGGGGTCTGTCCCATCGGCTGCATCGTGTATCGCGGCGCTATGCATTGCTGCAGGCTCTCGATGATGTTCAGCAGTTGTCGCTGTCCTCTGGGCAGGTGTCGGTGAGTCCGCTCTGACGTGACCGACCCCGTCTGCATTCAGCTTGATCTGCAGGAAAACGACCGCCAGGTCATCCAGGTTCGTCAGTGCTGGACGCCCAGCTCACGCCGCCTCA
>CAZJLQ010000010.1:0-13412 GCA_964546675.1 uncultured Synechococcus sp. | reverse complement strand
ACTCCCGACCTTCGGGTTATGAGCCCGACGAGCTACCAGACTGCTCTACCCCGCGGCAGCTCGATAATCATACACAACGGTGTCACCAAACACACTGGTGCAGATCAACTCTGCTGGAACTGCAATGCACCATTGACCTCCAGATGCACACCAGGATTCACGATCAACACCTGCTCCTCAAGTTCCTGCAAACCCATCGGCGTCAGCCATTCGAGCTGATGCAGCAGATGCAAGGCGACAGCCTGCTTGGCACGGCGGGAACCGTCCTCCACTTTGATCGCAACACCGAGTCCTTCACCGATCCGGCTGAGGCACTGAATCCCCTCGGCACCGCCCTTGCTAAGCACTTGCCCATGGCTGCGGCGCATTAATTCGGTGTCAAACCGCCCCTCCCCTGCGATCAGATCGGGATGGGCCAGCATCGCGCGACTGATCTGTTCGAGTTCGGCATGGCGCGACGCCCCGAGATGGGCATACAGCAGTGCCATCTGAGCCAGTTGGAGCCGCAAGGTTGGTGCTCCGCAGTCATCACGCGCTGCCACCAGCTCCTCAGCCGGCAATCCCAGCAACTCGGCAACGCGGCGATTGATTTCCACCTGCAGTGGATGCTCACTCTGCAGATAGGTCTCCAGAGGCCAGGCCATCTTGCGGCTGGTGGCCAGAAACGCTGCATGTTTCCCAGAGCAGTTGTGCTGCAAAGGACTTTCCGCATTCAGCGGCACTGGACACTGCAGCTGGGAGGTCTCCAACTCTCCCTTCCACAGCAGCTTGAAGGCCTCGCGCGCATGAACATTGGTGCCGGCATGGGAGGCACAGCTGATGGCGACGCCTCGATCTCCCACATCCATTTGATCAGCCGCCCCACTGCTCAGGAACGGCAGGGCCTGAAATGGCTTTAACGCCGAACGGATGAACGTTTCATAGCCCGGATCACCCGCACACATCAGCACCCGACCGCGGCGATCACAAACCACGGCATGCACCCGGTGCACCGACTCGCTAATGCAGCCCCGCCGCAGGGTGACCTGGAGCGGCGGCGTGTTGGAGCGCGGCCCGGCATTGAACCCGGAGGAGAGGGTCATCCTCGTTTGCGACCTGGCTTCAGAGAGCCTGACAGAGGCCTGAACCCACAAGAATCACACCGGTCGCCAAGGCCATCGCCCGAGCCAGGCGACCCAAAATCGGTCGCACCTCGTGGCGTGCAACGAGAAGATCACGTTCGCGCCAAGAGAGCGGTTTTTCCCAGGTCTGCCCGTCGTACCAGCCGGATTCCTCGTAATCGACGCTTTCCGATAGCAGTCGTTTCATCACATAGGTCCAGCCCAACCACTGCCGCATCAGGAGAAACAACGGCAACACCACAGCCGCCACACCACCTGCCAACACCAGCCTCAGCGGATCACGGCTGAGAACGAGGCTTCCACTGGCGACCAGCGTGCTGACGGGCAACATCAGCAGCCAACTAATCAGAAGACTTCTCAGGAGGCTGGGGGACGTCCCGGCCGGCCACGAAAAAAACCAGGACTGGGTGAGTTGTTGAAACTCATCGAGCGGACGTTGCTCAGGCGGAACGGGACAGACAACGGTTTCGACCATGGCTTCAATCAAGAACCGCGTTGTGTTCAGTCCGAACTTAGAAACGAGCGGCTCTCACCGTGACTCCAGAACGCCTCAAGGTCGTAATACCCCCGTTCTCCAGGCTGAAGCACGTGAACGATCAGTTCGCCGTAATCGAGCAGAGCCCAGCGACCTTCATTGACCCCTTCCTTCCGTAGCGGAAGTCGCTCCGCTTCCGCTTCCAACCGATCCTCGACTGACCCGGCAATCGCCCGGACCTGCACATCTGAATTCCCTCCAGCAATCACCATCCAATCGGCAAGGCTTGAGACCTCATCCACCCGGATCAAACGAATATCCGTGGCCTTGCGGTCGTCACAGGCATCGGCGGCCAGCTCAGCCAACTGATCACTATCCATAAACGTTCTCACTGGTCACGGAACTGCGGGACCCTTCCTGCTGTGCCATTTCGGCCCGGGCCTTGCTGGCACTCTTGCGCAGTGCCTCAAGCCGATCTTCGTAAAAACTACGACGCCTTTTCTTTCGCGTCTGCTCCACAAGTTCCTTTAGGGCACCACCAAGGCTGCGGTATGCGTTAGGGACGCTGTAGCCAAAGCGGCAGGCCAGATCGATCGCTCGCTCATCCGCACTGATCGCGTCTTGCAGACGTTTCTCGGAATTGTTCTTCAGGTAGAGCCGATAACCGGCAAATCCGGACAAGCCGAGGGCCATGAGCAGAAGCAATCCGTCCTGGACCCACAGTTCACCGATCGCACCGCCCAAACCAATCGCCAGAGCTGCCATCTCCCAACCATCCCGCGGGATGGTGTCGTTCTGGATGCGACCAACTTCGTGCCAGAACAGCAGATTGCGATGGTCGAGAGCCAGTTGATCCCACTGATCCAGATCAACCTGGATCTCCACCTCATCACGACCGATCTCCTCGAGGGTGATCAGTGGGGGCTCGACCGCAGCAGCAGACTCGACGAACACCCAGCTCTGCATCTCCGGCGGCAGCAGCCCCTTGAGGCGCTGGAGCTCACTCATCGCGTCCCTATCAGATCAATGACTCAACGGTAGCGAGGCCACCAAGCAGAACCGCATGGACTACAGACCGTCGCAGCTGCGTGGGAAGCTGATTGGGTTTGGCTGAACACGAGCGCTCATGCCACGGCGGACCGATCTGAATCGCATCCTGCTGCTGGGATCAGGGCCGATTGTCATCGGTCAGGCCTGTGAATTCGACTACTCAGGAACGCAGGCCTGTAAAGCACTGCGGGCCGAGGGATATGAAGTCATCCTGGTGAATTCCAATCCCGCGTCGATCATGACGGACCCGGGGATGGCAGACCGGACCTACATCGAACCGCTCACACCGGATGTCGTGACGCGGGTGATCGAGGCCGAGCGACCCAATGCCCTGCTGCCGACCATGGGAGGGCAGACAGCCCTCAACCTCGCCGTCACCCTTGCTGAAAACGGAACACTTGAACGGTTCGGGGTCGAGTTAATCGGCGCGGATCTCAAAGCGATTCAAAAAGCTGAAGATCGACTGCTGTTCAAGCAGGCCATGGAACGAATTGGAGTGAGGGTCTGTCCTTCAGGGATTGCCTCATCCATGGAGGAAGCGGAAGCCGTTGGGGCCGCAATCGGCAGTTTCCCCAGGATCATTCGCCCCGCCTTCACGCTTGGTGGCAGTGGAGGCGGCATCGCTTACAACCCAGAGGAATATGTCGCGATCTGCAAGAGCGGTCTTGAGGCGAGTCCCGTCTCACAGATCCTGATCGAACAATCCCTGTTGGGCTGGAAGGAGTTCGAGCTGGAGGTGATGCGCGATCTCGCCGACAACGTCGTGATCGTGTGCAGCATTGAGAACCTCGACCCAATGGGCGTGCACACCGGTGATTCGATCACCGTTGCACCGGCACAGACGCTCACCGATCGCGAATATCAGCGACTGCGCGATCAATCGATCGCGATCATCCGCGAGATCGGCGTGGCCACCGGAGGCAGCAACATTCAGTTCGCCATCAACCCTGCGGACGGAGAGGTTGTGGTGATCGAGATGAATCCCCGGGTGAGCCGCTCATCCGCTCTAGCCAGCAAAGCCACAGGGTTTCCGATTGCCAAGATCGCTGCCCGCCTCGCTGTGGGATACACCCTCGACGAAATCCTCAACGACATCACTGGTAAAACGCCGGCCTGCTTCGAGCCCACCATTGATTACGTGGTGACGAAGATCCCACGCTTTGCCTTCGAAAAATTCCGCGGCAGTCCTGCTGTGCTCACCACATCGATGAAATCGGTTGGTGAAGCGATGGCGATCGGCCGCTGTTTCGAAGAATCGTTCCAGAAGGCGATGCGATCCCTGGAAACCGGTCTTTCCGGCTGGGGAGCAGACCGCCCAGAACCTGATCTCACCGACAGCGAGATCGATCGCCTGCTACGAACACCTTCACCAGAGCGGATTCTGACCGTGCGCACCGCCATGCTGCGCGGGCGCAGCGATGCGACCATCCATGCCCTCAGCAGCATCGATCCATGGTTCCTCGCCAAGCTGAGACGTCTGATCACAACTGAGCAGGAGCTGTTGAGCCATCAACGCCTGGACGACCTCGATGCCTCCGCACTGCTGACACTGAAACAACGGGGCTTCTCCGATCGGCAGATCGCCTTCGCCACCGGCAGCGATGAACTCAGCGTGAGGAGCCATCGACATTCTCTTGGTGTCCGCGCAATTTTTAAAACAGTCGACACCTGCGCTGCAGAGTTTGCCTCGACGACGCCGTACCACTACTCGACGTACGAACGGCCGCTCCAGCGGATCAACGAGCGAGGTGATCTGGTCAGCCTGGCTCCGGCGAACGAAGTGCACCGGGTCAACACCGGCCGGAAAGTGATGATCCTGGGAGGAGGGCCCAATCGAATTGGCCAAGGAATCGAATTCGATTACTGCTGCTGTCATGCCTCATTCGCAGCACAGGACCAGGGCCTGACCAGCGTGATGGTCAACAGCAATCCTGAGACCGTTTCCACCGACTACGACACCAGCGACAGCCTCTACTTCGAACCCCTGACGCTTGAAGATGTTCTCAACGTGATCGAAGCGGAGCGCCCCGATGGCGTTGTGGTGCAGTTCGGCGGGCAAACCCCTCTGAAGCTGGCCATCCCCCTGCTGCGCTGGCTGGACAGCGATGACGGACGTGCCACCGGAACCCAAATCTGGGGAACATCGCCGGAATCAATCGACCGCGCCGAGGACCGGGAACAATTCGAATCGATCCTGAGTGATCTCGACATCCGACAGCCACGGCATGGGCTTGCCCGTAGTGAACACGAGGCCCGGGCGGTGGCCTCCAGGGTGGGCTACCCGGTCGTGGTGCGTCCCTCCTATGTGCTTGGTGGACGGGCCATGGAGGTGGTTTTCGATGAAACAGAGCTCAACCGCTACATGCATGAAGCGGTGCAGGTTGAACCCGACCACCCCGTTTTGATCGATCAATACCTCGAGAACGCGGTCGAGGTGGATGTGGATGCACTGTGCGACCACACCGGTACGGTCGTGATCGGCGGCCTGATGGAACACATCGAACCTGCCGGGATTCACTCCGGAGATTCGGCATGCTGCCTCCCGGCGGTCTCTCTCGGAGAGCAGGCCCTAACCACAATTCGCGAGTGGAGCAAGGCACTGGCCCTCGCGCTCGAGGTGAAGGGGCTGATCAATTTGCAGTTCGCCGTCCAGCGAGACCTGGATGGGCATGAAATCGTGTACATCATCGAAGCCAATCCGCGGGCATCCCGAACGGTTCCCTTCGTTGCCAAGGCCACCGGCAAGCCCCTGGCACGCATCGCCACACGGCTGATGGCCGGTGAAACCCTCAGCGAAGCTGGCCTGATGCAGGAACCCAAGCCACCACTGCAGGCGATCAAGGAGGCTGTGCTCCCGTTCAGGCGTTTTCCCGGTGCCGACACCGTGCTCGGGCCTGAAATGCGCTCAACGGGTGAAGTGATGGGTTCAGCCGACAGCTTCGGCATGGCCTATGCAAAAGCGGAGCTGGGGGCTGGCGAAGCTCTTCCCACCAGCGGCACGGTGTTTCTCTCCACCCACAACCGTGACAAGCCCGCACTGGTCCCTGTGGCAGCCCGGTTAATCGAACTGGGCTTCCAGGTGATCGCGACCACCGGCACGGCGCAGGCGCTGCGCGACGCCGGATTGAAGGTCGAATCCGTCCTCAAGGTGCACGAGGGTCGGCCCAACATCGAAGACCTGATCCGCTCCAATCAGGTGCAGCTGGTGATCAACACCCCAATCGGTCGTCAGGCCGCCCATGACGACAAATACCTGCGCCGCGCCGCACTGGATTACGCCGTTCCAACCGTGACGACCCTGGCCGGGGGCCGCGCGGCAGTTGAAGCGATCGCAGCTCTGCAGCAACAATCCCTTCTCTCCATTCACGCCCTTCAGGACATTCATGCGCAGCGGGTCTGATCGGTAGGGTTGAAAACCTTTCCTTTGCTGTTCCGCTGTGACCGTCTCAGCTTCCCCTTCCAATGCGGCAAAGCCCGGCAGCGATTGCAGGGATTCCTTCCGTCGCGCCTACGAAAACCGCTACACGTGGGCTCCCGGCTTTGGTGGCTACAAGGGCCGCTGCATCTGGGAACAGGATGATCGCCGAGTGGAGGGCCGCTTCCAGGTCGGAGCTGATCTCAAAGCAAGCGTTGAGGGCATCGACGATCCCGACGTGTTGAAAGCGATGAATTCTCAACTCTGGGAGGTGGCGATTCACCGCGTTCGCCGCAGCTTCGAACAGACCCATGGCGAAAACACGTTCACCGCTGGCGAGACCGATGCGGTGGGAACCGAAGTGATCATCGGTGGAAAAGGCGAAGGAGATCGCTACCGCATCAAGGACGATGTCGTCACGATGGTTCACCGCCACATCCACGGCACCGTCGTCACGATCTACACCACTGAGGTGACTGACACGGGGGCCGGCTACCTCAGCCACACCTACACCAGTCAGTACGCCGACCCAGCAACGGGAGATGCGCGCGGTGGACGCAGCAGCTTCAAAGACACCTTCACTCCCTTGCCAGGAGAGGGACCCTGGGTTCTCTCAGAACGGGTGATCGCCACCGAAGCCCACGGAGAAACACCGGCCGGCTCCCAGACCTTCCGCTTCGAAGATCTCGAAGCGCTTTGAGATGATTGCCGGCGCCTGCCGGCTGTGAGACCATCCGCGCAAGTTGCGCTCGAAGGATGGACGGTCTGGAACAGGCCATCAAAGCGATCAATGGGCCAATCAACAGCGTTGTCTGGGGTTGGCCCACGGTCATTTTGATCGCGATCACCGGCTTCGTTTTGATGATCGGCTTGCGGTTCATGCCCCTGCAGCGCCTGGGGTATGGCGTCTCAATGATGTTCAGGCCCAGTGAGGCTGAGAACGACGGCGAGATCACACCCTTCCAGGCGTTGATGACATCGCTCTCCGCCACGATCGGCACCGGAAACATCGCTGGAGTTGCCGGCGCGATCGCCATCGGTGGTCCGGGTGCCGTGTTCTGGATGTGGGTGATCGCGATCTTCGGCATTGCGACGAAGTACGCCGAAGCCGTGCTTGCGGTTCAGTTCCGCCAGACCGATGCCGAGGGCAATCATGTCGGTGGTCCGATGTACTACATCCGCAATGGCCTTGGCAGCGGATGGAGCTGGATGGCAGGACTCTTTGCCCTGTTCGGAATGCTTGCCGGTTTTGGGATCGGAAACGGCGTTCAGGCCTTCGAGGTCTCCTCGGCCCTGAGCCTTATCGGAGTGCCAAAACTCGTGACTGGGGTGGTCCTGGCGGCCCTTGTCTTCGCCGTTGTGATCGGCGGTATTCGCCGAATCGCACAAGCGGCCTCGGCCATTGTCCCGCTGATGTCACTGCTCTACGTCGGGGCCTGCCTGCTCGTCCTGATACTCAACATCGGTTCTGTCCCCGAAGCGTTCGCCACGATCTTCTCAAACGCCTTCTCCGGGAAGGCCGCTGCAGGTGGCGCCCTTGGACAGGTTGTGCTGATGGGCTTCAAACGCGGGATCTTCTCGAATGAAGCCGGACTTGGCAGTGCTCCGATCGCTCACGCCGCAGCCAAAACCGACGACCCGGTCCGCCAAGGCACCGTGGCCATGCTCGGCACCTTCATCGACACCCTGATCATCTGCACGATGACGGCGCTTGTGATCATCACCACGAAAGCCAACCTGCTCCTCAATGAGGCCGGCGACAAACTCAGCGGATCTGACCTCTCGATCGCCGCTTTCAATGCTGGGATCTCCGGTAGCGGATTTGTTGTCACCCTTGGACTGGTGGTGTTTGCCTTCACCACAATTCTTGGCTGGAGCTTCTACGGAGAACGTTGCACCACCTATCTGTTTGGAGAGAAGGCCGTGCTTCCCTTCCGTCTGGTGTGGGTCGCCGTGGTGGTGATCGGTGCTGTTGCAGGCGATCGTGGTGTGGTCTGGTCCATTGCCGACACCCTGAACGGCCTGATGGCTCTGCCCAATCTGGTCGCACTGCTGCTGCTGTCTGGAACCGTGTTCCAACTCACCCGTGATTACAAATTCAGCGAGTGATCGACTCAACGAAGCGTTAAAAAAGATCATCAAAAAGGGGGCAATTAGCCCCCTTTTTTAATACCGAGTTTGAAGTGGTTTTATCCAGATTCAGCTTCAGTCTTCACCACCAGGCAGGGGGGTCACATCCTTGAGTTTCTCGTTCAGTTGCATGGCCATGCTCTGACGGCCAACAGCCAAGACCTTGAGAGTGTCTTCGTGCATGCGCAGCTGAGCATCTGCCACCTGCATCCCCCGCACCAGTTCCTTGAGCTCATCAGGGAGAGTGTTGAGGTCGTAGCGCTTGCCCTCAAACGTGAGCACTGGATTGGGGTTGTTCGCTGCGGAGTCAGTCATCGATCGATGCCGGGAATAGTCTGGACCGGCGCTCGAACTTTAGTGGTGTTCAGCGATTCTGCAGATCGCGGATGAATTGCCGTTCGCACAGCTCCCGGTAGCGCCCCCCCTGATGCATCAGCTGGTCGTGACTGCCGCGATCAACGATGGAACCCTTTTCAAGCACCACAATTTGATCCGCTTCCTGCACCGTTGCGAGGCGATGGGCAATCACTAGAACCGTTCGGCCGGCCATGGCCCGTCGCAACCCGACCTGCACCGCTGCTTCCGCCTCCGCATCCAATGCACTGGTGGCCTCATCCAGCAGCAGGAGCGCAGGGTTGCCCAGCACGGCACGGGCAATGGCGATGCGCTGCAGTTGTCCACCCGAAACATTGGAACCGCGCTCTTCAAGGAGCGTGTCGTAACCCCTCGGAAAGGAGCGGATGAACGCATCAGCATTCGCGAGTCTGGCCGCCTCGATCACCTCGGCATCGCTGGCAGAGCGCCCGAATCGAATCGCCTCGGCGATGCTTCCGGAAAACACGGTGGTGCGCTGCGGAACCAGCGCAACCTGACGTCGCAGCTCACGGGCACGAAGCCGACTCAGATCATGACCATCCAGCAGGATCTGTCCTGACTGACAGGTGTTGAACCGCAGCAGCAACGAGAACAACGTGCTTTTGCCAGCACCGGATGGACCAACCAATGCCACCACCTGACCAGCGCGGATCTCGAGATCGATCCCATGGAGCACGGGTTCGTTGGCGGTGTAACTGAACACGACGTTCTCCAGCTTCAAATCACCGCGAAGCGCTCCTAGAGGCACAGCATCCGAAGGATCCGCTGGTTCCTGGGGCTCTCTTTCAATCTGGCGGAGACGCCGGAGTGAAGCCTGACCCTGCTGAAATTCATTGAAGTTGTTGGTGACATGCGCGATCGGATCAATCAGCACGACAAGCCCGGTCAGGTAGCTGCTCAACCCGGCAATCGAGAGATCCCCACTCTGAATTCGCCAGGCCGCAAGGCCGAGCACGGAAAACAACCCAACCACTTCAATCATCCCGACGACGGGATGTTGCAGCGCCACAAGGCTGTAGGTGCGATGACGGGCGCGACGATGTTGATCGATCTCCGACTCAAAACGCTGCTGCAACCAGGGTTCGGCGGCAAAGGCACGCACCAGCGGCAACCCATCAATCGCTTCACCCAGCAAACCGGCCAGTTCACTCACTTTTTTCTGACTACGTTCGGTCGCCGCCATCACCCGAGCCCCGAACAGGCTGATCAACCAGACGATCACGGGTGCCAGCAGGACGATGGCTCCTGTCAGCTTCCAATCCAGCCAGAGCATGTACCCAAGTACAGCGATCAACTGCAGAGCGCTGGGAACCGTGTCGTGGATGGACTTATAAAGCACCTCGCTCACACGGTCGGCGTCCTCCGTGAGCCTGTAGGTGAGGTCCCCTGCTGACAGCTTTTCCAGAGCACCGAGCTCCACGGTCTGCAATCGGCGAAACAGATCACTGCGCAATTGTTGGCTTACAAGAAGCGCAGGACCTGCAAGCAGCGAATCCATCCCGAACTGAGCCAGCTTCTGAACGGCAAAAATCGCCACCCCCTGCAGGATCAAGCTGATCACCCGGGGCAGATCACGGGAACTCAGCGATGGAAACAGATCCCCTGCCAAATTGAGCAGCAGCAGGAAACTGCTCACGTACACGAGCATGCAGGCGAACCCAGCGATCAGCTGACGCAAGTGGGGTCGCAGAAGCGGCAACAACCGCCTGAACCCGGCCTGAGAGGGTTTCAACATGGCGGCACAGTATCAATGTTGTTCTGGCTCCCCTGACGGATGAAGCTCGATCAGTTCCTGAAATGGGTGGGGTGGGTCGCCACAGGCGGTGAAGCCAAACACCACATCCAGGCGGGGGCCGTGAGCGTGAACGGTGTGGTGGAAACCCGGCGTGGCCGTCAGTTAAATCCAGGCGATCGAGTGAATCTGGGTGGCGAGCAAGCCATTGTGGAAGAAAACCCAACGACCAAGCCGTAGGTTGGCCCGCAGTTCCGATGAGGATCAGGGCGTGCGCAAACGGGTGATCGCCGGCAATTGGAAGATGCACATGACCTGTGCGCAGGCGCGGGACTACATGGCTGCCTTCCTGCCGCTCATCACCGATCTTCCTGATGACAGGACTGTGGTGCTGGCTCCGCCTTTCACCGCTGTTTCCACCATGGCCGAGCTGGCTGCCGGGAGCTGTGTTGAGATTTCAAGTCAGAACGTGCACTGGCAACCCAAGGGGGCATTCACAGCGGAGATTTCCGCCGAGATGCTTCTGGAACACAAAGTTCGGTACTCGATCGTCGGCCACAGCGAACCCCGGAAATATTTCTCGGAAAGTGACGAACAGATCAACCACAGGGCGCGCGCGGCCCAGTCCCACGGCCTGATCCCCATCGTTTGTGTCGGGGAAAGTGATGAACAGCGGGAACGCGGCGAAGCAGAACGGGTGATCCGTCGTCAGATCGAACAGGGCCTAGAGGGTCTGGACCCGAACAACCTCGTTGTGGCCTATGAACCGATCTGGGCGATCGGCACCGGAAAAACCTGCGAATCACCGGAGGCGAACCGGATCTGCGGTCTGATCCGCAGCTGGGTCGGAGCAACGGATCTGGTGGTGCAGTACGGGGGCTCCGTCAAACCGGAAAACATCGATGAGCTGATGTCGATGAGTGACATCGACGGAGTGCTGGTGGGTGGTGCATCCCTCAAACCTGAGGGATTCGCCCGGATTGCCAACTATCAAGACAGCTGAACCATTGAGCTGGCCGAAGGATTGGCAGCAGCGCACCGCGGTGATGGGGGTGATCAACATCACCCCGGATTCCTTCAGTGATGGTGGACGTTGCCTGAAGGCCGAGCACGCTGTGGCTGAAGCGGCGCAACAACTTCAGCAGGGTGCAGATGTTCTGGATCTCGGAGCCCAGAGCACCCGTCCTGGTGCAGAGGACGTTGGCGCGGAAGAGGAACTGCGCCGATTGCTTCCGGTTGTTCGGGACATCCGCAGACGATTTCCTGCAGCACTCCTCTCCGTTGACACCTTTCTGGCACCGGTGGCAGAGGCTGCGCTCGATGCCGGCGTGAACTGGGTGAATGACGTCAGTGCTGGACGACGCGACCCCAACCTCCTGCGCGTTGTGGCTGCTGCGGGTTGTCCAGTGGTCTTGATGCACAGCCGAGGCGACAGCCGCACGATGGATCAGCTCACCGACTACGGCGACGTGGTGGAGGATGTGCGCAGCGGGCTGATCGAGCGCACCGAAGCGGCTCTGGCCGCTGGGGTGAAGGCTGAGCAGATCATCTGGGATCCAGGCCTGGGCTTTGCCAAGACACACGCCCAGAACCTGTTGTTGCTGAAAGGTCTGGACAGTCTCTGCGCGGAACCTTTCCCGCTCCTGGTCGGCCCGTCCCGCAAACGATTTATTGGAGCCGTGCTGGATGAACCCCGCCCTCGAGCGCGCATCTGGGGAACTGCAGCGGTCGCCTGTCGTTGCGCACAAGCCGGAGTGGCGATCGTGCGGGTTCACGATGTAGGGCCGATGGCCCAAACACTGACGATGGCCGCCACACTCTGGTGATGCTTGAGCAGGCCATCGACGTGCCCGACTCCAGAAGCACGATTTTCATCCAGATCGCGGCTTATCGAGAGCCGGACCTATCAGCCACGCTGGCCGATCTGATTCACCAGGCGGCTCACCCAGAACGGCTTCATATCGGGATCTGTCTGCAGCTTGAGGACAGTGACCCAGTCGAATGGGGAGAAACATCGTTTCCCAGACACCCCCATCTGTCGATCATTCGATACGGCGCGGCTGACAGTCAGGGAGCCTGCTGGGCACGACATCAGGCGCAACAGTTGTTCCGAGGGGAAACATTTCTGCTCCAGATCGACAGCCACATGCGGGCTGTTCCGAACTGGGATGTGCTGTTGCTGCAGACCTGGGCCGAGTGCAGGGATCGATGGGCCGTGCTCAGCGTTTACCCGAATGGTTTTCGCCTGCCCCGCCAACTGCAACTCGATTCATTGCCCGTGATGGGAGCGCAGCGATTCGATGACTACGGCATCCTCAAATTCCAGGGAATCAGCCGCTACCGCTTGCCAGATCAGCAACCTCACCAACCCATCCTCAACGCCTTCGTTGCCGGAGGGTTTCTGTTCGGCCCAGGAGAGATTGTGTCGAGGGTTCCCTACGACCCAAAACTCTATTTTTACGGTGAAGAAATCTCGATGTCCGTTCGGTTGTGGACCCACGGCTTCAACATTTATTGCCCTCACCAACTCTTGGTGTTTCACCTCTACAAATCGTTAGCCGCCGATGGGGATCGATCAACAACGCATTGGGCAGACCACAGTGACTGGTTCCTGTTAAACCGTCGCTCTCTGGTGCGAGTGCACACCTTGCTGGGGAGCATTGATCAAGCCCCGGCATCCTTGAACCCCAGCACTGAAGACATTGACGATCTGAACCTTTACGGCCTTGGCAGTCGGAGGAGCCTCGAAGCCTTTCAAGACTGGGCCGGGGTGAACTTCACCACACAAACCATCAGCGAAGAGGCCATTGCCGGTCAGTTCAACAGTTTTGAACCATGAGTTCTTAGCGCTATCAAGACAAACATCAGCGATCAAATCATTGCAATAAAGATCAATACCCGACAAAGAAGTCTCCGTAGACCAATCAAACACTGCCTAAATGATTCCAATCAAACCAAAAGACGATCTCGCTATTTCCGACCTCTGCACCAAACCATCCACGCCTGAGTATCACCGGAGAAAGGACTATCCTCTTGCATCTCTCGGCAAAGAGCCGACACAACCAGAGAAATCAAATTCAAACAACAACGTCATAATTACAAAGATATATCGAT